>CALCBQ010000016.1 GCA_937897215.1 uncultured Clostridia bacterium
ATCTTATTGAATGATAAGCAGTACCGTCATTTGCAGGATAAACTACATAACTGTCGCCGGAGGGGAATTTGCCACCTGCGTCACTTACTTTATATGGGTCTATAACTGCTTTTGAAAGTTGAGTGTAATAGAAGTTGTATCCCCAGTGTAAAAAGCCTTTTATGTCATATTTGTACATTTGGTAACCGATTACTCTTGTGCGTATAGATTCGTTACAGAAAAATCTGTTTGAAACAAACTTTTTATTTTGTGCACTGCAGTAATATGTCCATAAATCTTTTCCTTTACCTATAAAATTATGTATGTGGTCATTTGACGGGATAGGATTTGACACAATTCCAAGTTTGTAAAACCATACATCTGACAATGCATCAACAACTTTATATCCTTTATACAACTTGTGTATAAGTTTTGATGCTTTAGCATAAGGAACAATCATAGAGAAATTTGGCTCATCACTCACATGAATTAATACTCTGTCTTTAAGATTTCTTTCTTCAAGGTAATTTTTGAATTCAATTGAAAAATCAGTTAAGAACTTCTTATATTCTTTAGAAGATGCCTTAGTTTCCCAACCGAAAATCTTTTTGTACTCGCCGTTAACAGTTGCCATAATTTTTGGTGCGTGTCTTGCACCCCATTGTGTAAAGAAATGAGCCATTTCAAAGTTTTTGACACCACATCTTTCTGCCATATCAATCCACTTTGTAAGCTTATCAAAATTAAATGAATAAATACCGTTATTTACAGAAACATCGACTAATTGTACAGTAGGTCTTTCTTTACCGATTTCTGTATCAAGTGGGGGAGTGAAAATTGGTGTGAGAACACAGTTCATTCCATATTCGTTTGCTGTTTTCAAAAAGTTTTCAGCTACACGCCAGTATTCGTCTGAAAAAACGTCAAAATTATAGTGGGACATTAAACAGTCTGTATGAAACCAATTTGTGTAAATAAAATCTTTAAAATCTAATTCATAATCTATTACTTCAATGTTTACACTCGCACTTGCTATAACTATATTTTCATTTTTTATATGTATTTCAATTGTATTATTACCGATTGTGTTATCGTCAGCGTTAATTTCAACCCAAAATACAGTAATTCCTCTATTGATTAAGATTTTTTCATTAACAGGTAAAAGCAAATCGGGATAATAACCATCATTGCTGAATCGAAAGTAATCATCTGCACCGTCTTTGTTCATTGGAAAATCAGATTTAATATGCTCAACACAGTAAACACGCACATCATTGAAAAAAGATTTAATTACGAGTTCAGCGTCAATTTCTGTTTTACTTTCTACAGCAATCTGAAAAGACTTTTTCTCATTTTTGAGCATAGAAAAATAAGACAAGGTATTTTCCGGTACTTTGTCGTCGTGATAAACCTTTTCAAGAGAAGAAAGAAGTTTAATGCTTACAGAATTACTCATAATATATCACTCCTGAATAGCCAATATAAATTTTAGACTATTTTTACTGATTTGTAAAGATATAACGATTTAATTTAGTATAAATTTGTCCTTGCACAAAGTAGCATATAGTGGTAAAATGTATATTTGAAATTAATTGTGTAGGTGAAATATTTGAAAACTAGAGAAGATATTAGAAATATAGCAATTATTGCTCACGTTGACCATGGTAAAACAACAATGGTTGACGAATTGTTAAAACAGAGTGGTATTTTCAGAAGTAATGAGGTTGTACAAGACAGAGTTATGGACTCAAACGACCTTGAAAGAGAACGCGGAATAACAATCCTTTCTAAGAATACTTCCGTTCATTACAAAGACATTAAAATCAATATTGTTGATACTCCCGGACATGCCGATTTCGGTGGCGAAGTTGAACGAATTCTGACAATGGTTGACGGTGTTCTTTTGCTTGTTGACGCTTTTGAAGGTTGTATGCCACAAACAAGATTCGTTCTAAAAAAAGCTTTAGGACTCAATAAAAAAGTTGTAGTAGTTGTTAATAAAATTGACAGACCAGGGGCTCGTCCTGATGAAGTAATTGATGAGGTTCTCGATTTATTCATTGAGTTGGGAGCTAGTGATGAACAGATTGAATTTCCGGTAGTTTATGCTTCTGCAAGAGACGGTTATTCTTCTCTTGACCCAAATGTTCGTGAAGGCGATATGCGACCATTATTTGATGCAATTATTGAAAATATTGAAGCTCCAAAAGGCGACATTGATGCACCACTACAGATTTTATTCTCGAGTCTTGATTATGATGATTATATAGGCAGAATTGGTGTTGGTAGAGTAGAACGAGGTAGAATCAATCGTAATGATATGGTTACTCTTTGCAAGACTGACGGAACACAAGAAAATGTGCGTATTTCTCGTTTGTATCAGTTTGAAGGACTTCGTAGAGTTGAGGTCGAATCAGCTGCAATCGGCGATATAGTTTGTATTTCAGGCATAACCGACTTGAATATTGGCGAAACCATCTGTTCTCCTGATTGTATTGAACCATTACCATTTGTGAAAATTGATGAACCTACTCTTTCAATGAATTTTATTGTTAATGATAGCCCATTTGCGGGTAAAGAAGGTAAATTTGTAACATCACGAAATCTTCGAGACCGACTTTTCAAAGAAGTGGAAACAAATGTAAGTATGCGTGTTGAAGAAACAGACTCCACAGATACATTTAAAGTATCAGGTCGTGGCGAATTGCATCTTTCAATCCTTATTGAAACTATGCGTCGTCAGGGTTATGAATTTCAGGTTTCTCGTCCAAAGGTTATTACAAAAGTTGAAAATGGTGTCCTTTTAGAGCCAATGGAATTGCTCATTGTTGAAGTTCCTGAAGAATATGTCGGTGCAGTAATGATGAAAATCGGTGCACGACGCGGAGAACTTGAAAATATGGGTGCACGCGAAGGTGGTTCAACTCATCTTGAATTTAAAATTCCTGCTCGTGGACTTATCGGGTACCGTTCAGAATTTATGACAGATACAAACGGCAACGGTATTATGAACAACCTTTTTGCAGGTTATGAGGAATATAAAGGCGAAATTGAAACCCGTGAGCGTGGCTCAATAGTTGCTCACGAAACAGGCGAGAGCACCGCATACGGTCTTTTCAATACTCAAGATAGAGGAAGATTATTCATAGGTCCTGGCGTTCCTGTTTACGAAGGTATGATTGTTGGCGAATGTTCCAAAAATGAGGATTTAACTTGTAATATTTGTAAATCTAAACATCTTACCAACACTCGTGCTTCCGGTTCTGATGATGCATTACGCCTTGTTCCGCATACTGTTTTAAGTCTCGAGCAGTCAATGGAATTTATTAAAGACGATGAGCTCATGGAAGTAACTCCAATTAACATTCGTCTTCGTAAAACAATACTTTCAAAAGATTTACGACTAAAACAACAATTCAAGAAAAAGTAATCTTTAAAATCATTATGATAGGAGGTGGATAAAAGTGAAAGGTATGAAAATTGGTATTGATTTTGGTTCTAATTCACTCAAGATTTACGCTGAAGGCAAGGGAATAGTTGTAGATGAGCCATCAATTGTTGCAGTTGAAGTAGAATCTGGCAAGCCTATTGCTTTCGGTAAAGCTGCGGACTCAGTATATGGCAGAACGGTTGATGATATCAAAGTTGTAAAAGTAATTCGTAACGGTGTAATTTCTGACTTTGTTCTTGCTGAAAGAATGCTTCGTTATTACTTACAAAGAGTGTGCGGTAACAGAATTTATAAACCAAATGTTATTGTTTCGCTTTTGTCTGATATCTCCGCACTTGAAAAGAAAACTTATCTTGATGCCGTTACACTTGCCGGTGCCGGCAGAGTTTGTATGGTTGAGGGAATTCTTGCGTCTGCCTTTGGCTGCGATGTAGTACCTGATAAAATAGGCGGTCGAATGGTTCTTGATATTGGACACCAAGTTACCGAGTACGCTATTATTTCTATGGGTGGTATTGCCGCAAGTGGCACAATCAGACGTGGCAGTGATGAAATTGATAAAGCCATTATTAAGCATCTTAAACGCGACCGCGATATATTAATTGGACCTCATACTGCAAGGGAAATCAAATATAAAATTTCTTCAGCACAAAAACGTGAATGTGAAACTGCATTGATGGTTTCAGGCAAGAGTAATCTTGATGAAATGCCAATTTCTTTTGAAATTACATCTAATGAAGTTTATCCGTATGTTGATGAACAAATTAACATGCTTGTTCGTGATATTCACGAAGGTATATCTGCGTTTTTACCTGAACTTTTAGCCGATGCTGCTGACCATGGAATTCTGCTTTGCGGTGGAGGTGGGCTCATTTTTGATATGGACAAACGAATAGAATCTGAATTGGGTATAAGATGTCATATTGTAGATGAGCCACAGCTCGCTAAAATTCGTGGTCTTGGAGATTTGATGATGAATGACCAATTATTAGAAAACAATGGATACAGATTTATTTTTAAAGACGAAATACGCGACAGAATAAGTAAATATGAAAAAATGTAAAAGCCACTCAAGTGGCTTTTATCATTAAAATCCTATTTCTTTTGCAGTTTCTTTTAAAAAATTACAGGACTCAATAAACGCAGTTCGTTCATTTTCTTTTAAATCAAGAACAATAAGTTCTTCTACACCATTTCTACCAATTATTGCAGGTAATCCTGCATAAACTCCATCAACACCATATTCTCCATTTAACATAACAGAAACAGTTAATGCACTTTTTTCATCGCCAAAAATTGCTCTGACTATTCTTACAAGTGCCATTCCAATTCCATAATAAGTTGCGGATTTTGCCCGAATTATTTCTTGTGCTGCTTCAGTAACATTTTTGCTTATATTATATAAATCTTCAAATTTAAATCTACCGTTTGATGAATCAATTATATCATATACTCGTTTTGTGGTAACATATGCTTGAGACCATGGTACAAGTTCACTGTCGCCGTGTTCTCCAATTACATAAGCGTGTACATTTCGAGGGTCAATTGAGAAGTAA
>CALCBQ010000017.1 GCA_937897215.1 uncultured Clostridia bacterium
CGAGGGAGGGTAATAGGTTATGTCTATGCAAAGAGTTAGACAAACTCCAATTTGTTGAATAATTGCTTTTTATATTTGTAATTGATATAATATTTTTATAAAAATTGTAACCTTTTGGAATTTTTGACGAGATGATAGTTGAAAGGTACCTGAATTAAGTTTGTAAGGGGGAAAAGAAATGCAAGACGAGAAAATTGTTGAACTTTACTGGCAACGAGATGAATCTGCAATCAGTGAAACGCAGGCAAAATATGAAAACTATCTTTACAAGATTGCATACAATATTTTGTCAGACAAAGAAGACAGTAATGAAAGTGTTAACGACACTTATCTTGCTGCTTGGAATTCTATTCCGCCTCACAGACCAAATGTTTTATCTACCTATTTAGGTAAACTTACTCGCAGAATTTCTATAGATATTTTCCGAAAACGAAACAGAATTAAGCGTCAAGGGAGCGAATATGCACTTTCACTTAATGAACTCAACGATTGTCTTTCAAGCGACAACTCCCCTGAAAAAGATTATGAGACAAAATTGTTAGGCGAAGTTATAAATGCATTTTTACATACTCTCTCAGATGATGCGCGAAATGTATTTATTGGCAGATATTATTTTCTTGACTCTGTAAAAGATGTTGCAAAATACTGCGGAATAAGTGAATCAAAAGCAAAGACCTTATTATTCCGCACCCGCAACGGTTTAAGGGAATATCTTGAAAAGGAGGGTTTCACAATATGAACCACGAAAAAATTCTTGATGCACTTGAGTTCATTGATGATGATATGATTGAACGCGTTGATGTTTTAAGAAAATCCCCTGAACGCCCTCGCCTTTTATGGCTTAAATATGTATCAGTTGCAGCCTGCGTTATGCTTGCAATATTCGGCGGATTCAAATATTTTGATAGCCATTTTGCCACACAAGAGAACTCATCAACAGGCGACGATTTGAACAATATCCAAAGCGGTGTTATTGACATATATGGCGATGCAAACTATAAAGATGAAAGTGCCGAACAATTAAAGACTGATGATAATACCAACGGTGTTGATGAAAACACAGAATTCAGAGATGAATTTGTAGGCAGCACATCGGGTTCTTCTTGTTTTGCCGCTTCAGTTTATATGGAAGTTATCGAGATTAATGACAAAAGTTTCAAAGGCAAGGTACTTGAAAAAGTTGTAGTTGGTACTTCAACACATTTTGAAGAAAATCAGATTGTAACGGTAATTTATAGTGAAAGTACAAATGAAAATCTCGATACAATTCTTATTAAAGATTTAAGTGTTGGCGAAAAGGTGTATGTATTCTATGGCAAAATTGAATCCGGTACTATTTACACACCGCGCATTCAATATGAGAAGTTTTAATAGATTTATAAAGGAGAGTTTTCAGATGAAAAAGATTATTTCAATTCTATTATGCATTACTCTTATTGCTCTTTCATTCAGCGCTTGTGGTGGAAATCCATCACAAAAACCATCGAAAGTAAAATCCACAAATCTTATGAATGACATTACTCCGCAAACAATAGGAAAAATAAATGATTTATCAGAGGGCAACTCTGCTTTCAACGATTTTGCAGTTGCGCTTTTCAAAGAAAATCAGATTAACAGCGACAATGTACTTATCTCTCCCCTTTCAGTACTTTGCGCTCTTTCAATGACTGCAAATGGTGCAAAAGAAGAAACACTTAAAGAAATGGAAAAGGTATTCGGGCTTTCTGCAAGTGATATGAATAAATACCTTTACAGTTATATCAATGGATTAGAGCAAGGCGAAAAATTCTCACTTAAACTTGCAAATTCACTGTGGATTACAAATGACGAAACATTCAAAGTGAACAATGATTTCTTACAAATCAACGCTGATTATCACAATCCCGAAATTTATTCAGTGGCTTTTGAAAATCCTGATACTGTCAAAGATATGAACAACTGGGTTAAAGAGAATACTGACGGTATGATACCGAGTATTATTGATAATCCGCTCCCTAAAGACACGCTTATGTGCCTTATGAATGCATTGGCGTTTGAGGCAGAGTGGGCAAATATTTATGAAGAAACCCAAGTTCACAAAGCGAATTTTAATGCCCGTAACGGCAAGAGTCAAAATGTTGACTTTATGTATAATGAAGAGTACAAATACTTGTGTGATGATGAATCAACGGGTTTTCTTAAATATTATGCAGGCGAAAAATATGCCTTTGCAGCAGTTCTCCCCAATGAAGATATCATATTAGAAGATTATATTAAGAATCTTACAGGAGAAAAAATCACAAATCTTCTTAAAAATGCAAAAAATGAGAAGGTAATAACAAGTATCCCAAAATTCGAGTATGACTACTCTGCTGACATTACTGAAATGCTTCAAAATATGGGTATTAAGACTGCATTTAACTCTTCCAATGCAGATTTAACAGGTATTGGCACTTGGGACTACGGAAATCTTTTTATCAGTAAAGTTCTTCACAAAACATTTATTTCTGTTGCAGAAAAAGGCACAAAAGCCGGTGCAGTTACTGCAGAAATACTTTGCGGTAGTGCTGCAATGCCTGAAAAACCGCACGAAGTTTATCTTGACCGTCCCTTTATGTATATGATAATCGACTGCGAAAACAATGTGCCATTCTTTATCGGCACAGTTACAAGTGTGGAGGGTTGATTATGAAGAAAAAAACAATTGTAATTCTTTCTACCATTCTAGCTATAATTCTGTTGATAGTTGCTATTGCTTTTGTTTGTCTTGGAATTGCACTATACAAGGGTTATGGTATTATTGAAGGTCAGTTTTTGGTTACAAATGACGGCTATATGATTGTTGATAAAAACAACAGTCCTATTGTAATGTCAAATCAAAGTAAAAACGAAAAAATCTTTGAAGACCTAACAAACGGCGACAAAATTATAGCAGTTATTGGTATGATTGAAGAAACTTATCCCGCAAGAACTGATTTGCATTTTCTTATTAAGCTTTCTGACGGCGAATATGAAGATTTGCCCGAAAGCACGCTTTTTAGTCTTGGGGAATTAGGTTGGATTGACACTCCCCCTGTTACTGAAAATAAAATCGGATTTTCAGTAACACCACACAAAAGTACAAACACACCGAGTGGTATAATGTTCCCACAAATCAGGGTAATAAAATCCGTTGAAGATTTTAATAATTACGTGAGCGGATTTAATAACGAATTTGCAAATAAACAAGATAAATATGACGAAAAATACTTTGAAGAAAAGGCATTGATTGTTGTTCTCCTGGAAGAAGGTAGCGGTTCAATTACTCACACCGTTAACGACCTTGTAATGTCTGAAAACGGAGAATTGTATGTTTATATTGATGTGAATGTTCCCGAATGTGGGGATTGCGCAATGGCATACTGGCACATTTTTATTGAGCCAAACAGCAGCATGACAGACAAAATCAAAGAACTTTCTTGGACAGATGTGAAACTTGTTTTTAATCGGGTTGAATTAGGTGCAGGAGAGCTCGTAAAGGTGGAAAAAGACGAAAGGATGCTTTCTTTGATTGTTCCTGACGGTTGGGAATATGCAACACACGAAACTGCAACGGCTACTTCTGATTTAGCATATCCGTTTTTTATTGAAATCTGGCCTGAAGGCGAAACACAAGGTAGTTTATTATTTGTATATGATGAAAAGTTTGGTGTTTGCGGTACGGGACTTACAAGTGAAGAAGTAATCCTTGGCGGACACACGGGCAGTATGGGGACTTATGACAACAACGCTGTGTGGACATTTATTGTCTTTGATTCAAATTATCATATATGGAACCACGGTGCAGACAACTGGTGGAATGAGCACGGCACAGAGGCAATGGAAATTTTGGATACAATAAACTATAAGTAAAAAAATAACCAGTCAGGAAAACTTTCTTGACTGGTTTTGTTGAAATGAAATAGTTTATAAGGTTAGATAAGTTCAAGTTTGATTGAATTCTTTTATCACTCTCGGGTTCGAATCCTATTTACACTCTAAACGAAAAATAAAAACGGACACCTATCGGCATCCGTTTTTATTTTTGTCTATGGGCTACAAAAAAGATATTTTTGCCGTTTTTGCGTATGAATTCGAACCCTCGCAAATTTAGTGCAACCATATTGTGATTATTTGGATTTTTTGCGTTTTTCTCTAGCGCATACAGGGCACCCGTTTCCGTTGCTTCTGTTGTTTATTGTCGTTTCCCATTCATGTCCTTTGCTGCATTTCCACCAAACTTTTTTATTACTATTTGGTGTTACTTCTGTTGGGGTTATTTCATTGTTTTTTTCATAGTTCCATTCTAAAGCTAAAGTTGGATTAACTGTTTGTAAGTCATTATAGCCTTTTAGGACTTTTTTGCCAGAGCAGTATGGACATTTACGACCTTTGTTTCTGTTTGCTATTGCCGCTTGCCATTCGTGACCTTTGCAACATTTCCACCAAACTTTTTTATGGCTACTGGGTGCAAAATGTTCTGGCCTTAAGTTGCCGTTTTTTTCATAATTCCATTCTTTTGCCACTTCCGCATTGGAAAATAAAAGGGAGTCTTCTTTTTCTGTGAACACACGCAGACTTTCTATAGCAACAATATCTCTTTCTATATCAACATCTATAGACGTGCCGATGATTTCGCTTAATATTTCCTCAAGTACTTTTGATAAATTTTTTTGATTTTCTAGTACTACATAATCTATAGAACTGTCGTTTAGTGGTGACATTCCCTCTCTTATTCTGTATAATTTAATCCCATCTTTTTTACACTTGTAGTTCTTCTCTAAATCTTTATTTGTTCTTTGCTTGTGCCAATAATATCCATCATATTCAATTGCGCTTTTTAAAGACGGAATATAAATATCCAATTCGTACCCTTTTCCTCTATACGAATGCAATATATCTAAACCATATTGTTGAAGATAATACATAAGTGCATATTCGGGGAAAGAAGTTTTTCGTTCAGAGTTACAAATGGGGCATCCGTTC
>CALCBQ010000018.1 GCA_937897215.1 uncultured Clostridia bacterium
TCAAGTGTTCTCTGTAAAAGAGGCTACGGAAGAACAGGTAAACACCTTCAGCGAGGAATACGTCAATATTTACGGACGCAGTTATTTTATCAACGATAGTTTAAATTTAGACCATGCGGCAAACGGCATAGAGGTGGGTTTTGTCGGCTCTTCCTTGCAGCTTACCATGAATTCGACAAACAAAGGATATATGCGCGTCTTTGTCGATGATAATTTGGCGGGAAGAAGAATGGAGCTTTCCGCAGGCTTGAAGGATTATACCGTGGCAGGCGGTTTAGAGGAAGGGTATCATCTTGTACGCATCGTCAAATGCACGGAAGAACAACAAAACGCCTATTGGAGCATTCAGGGCTTCCATGCGGACGCGTTCTTTGCCGCTCCTAAAAAATCCGAGCTGAAAATTGAGTTTATCGGGGATTCCATCACCGCAGGGCACGGCTCTATCGGCTCTTACGGGCAACAGCACACGGTAGACAACTCCGACGCGTCCATGGCTTACGCCTATCTCACCGCAAAAGCGCTGCAAGCGGATTACTCTATCGTTGCGTATAGCGGTATTTGCACCAAAGCGTATCATTGGCTTACAAACCTGAATATGGCAACCCTCTACGAGCGAATTTCTAATCGAAACAGCGGAGCGTACGCCTTTGATTTCGATGCGGATATCGTCGTTCTCAACTTAGGCACAAACGAGGCGTCCTATTTAAACACTTCCAACGGCGCGTCCTACGGCGGTCAATTCCCCGTCGATTATCAGGCGTTTTTAACAACCGTCCGTGAAAAGCACCCCAACGCCCATATCATTTGTCTATACGGCATGGGCGGAGTCAGCCCCCTCATTCGCACGGGGATTCAAACGGCGATTGCAAATATCAAAAACATATTTAAAAATGCAAGAAATGTTCTCTTAAAATCTACGCCTTCATGTTCATAAAATCTTTTGTCTTCAATAGCTACAAACGCTTTTGGCATCCACTCGGACATATCTTCCATATCTACCCAAACACGATTTTCTTCGCCGTGAAGTTTTGTAAGTTCAACAAACTTATCTTCTTCATTCTTAGCGTAGATAATTGTAGTCTGGTCCTGATTTTCTTTATAAAACTCAAGGTCAATAATCTTTTCGCCATTAGCTATGCTAATCATATTACCGAGAATATTCACACAGATTATGACACAAGTCATAAAACCGGTAAAAGCTATTGCCAGTAAAATTCCAAGTATTTTCTTCTTCTTTGGGGACATTGGCTTTTTGTTAGCACTGGTCTTTTTTCTCATATTTTTCCTCCAAAAACCGCATTATTACACAGTTTTTCTATACTCTATATAAGTATAGCACAAAACATCAGAAATGTTTAGTCTTTTTTTATATTTTAATAAAAAATAATAAACTGCAATATTTTTGTTAAAAATATATTGAGACAACTCTTGCAAAATAAAGGAAGTGCATTTGTTTGAGAAACAACATTTTCAGAATTGTTCTATTTATTGCATTGTGTATTTCTATATTGGGGATTCTCTTTATTTCACTTAATAGAGATATAAATGAGCGTATTGCAGAAAATCCATATCTTACTGAAGATTATTACACAGTTAAAGAATATCAGGGTAAAGTTGCAATTTTTAATAATAAGAGTAATTTACCTTTGAATATTTATGATACCTATGTTTCTACCCTACCCCAACACGACAGAATGTTGCTTGAAGAAGGTATAACAATAGAAAGCACCGAAGAATTACAACGAATTATTGAAGATTACACAAGTTAACTCTTTGTAATTAAAATATTTGCTGATTTTTCATTACCGCTAAGAGTAATTTCGATTATTCCGTCATCGCGAAGTGAAAAATTGGCATTTTTATCATTCACAGTTACTTTATAATCGCAAATGTCTCGCATAACTATAATTACTGAATACTTTTCGTTGTTACCATAGTATTTAATAGTACCACTAAACTCAGTTTTATCTTCATTAAAGTTGCTTTCCATAACCATAGTATCAAGACCGGTTGAGAATGTGCCAGGCTTGAAATATGCGTTAGTCCAGATATTGATTGGTGTTGAAAGTCCACCGAAATTATGGAACCATCCACCCCTACCTGATGTAATATTGAACATTTCAAAAGTGTAATATGAATATTCCACTTCGCGTTTCCAAGCATCAAGAGCAGTTTTAGCAATTTTGAATGCAAAATCAGTTTCGCCTAAATCAAGCATAGTTTTCCACACAAACCATTGATGAGAAAGCCACACATTACCATTCCAATAACCGTTTGTAATGTAGTACGATGCTGTTTTATCAACAGCACTTATACCAACAGGGCTGAACATTTCATTATCGCTTTTAAGATGATCAAGAATTCTTGCTTTTTGACTCTCTGTTACTGCACCTGCGATGATTGGATAAATACCATCCATAGTTTTATTGAGATTTTCGCCATTTGCGTTTCTGTATTGTTCTTTTGCATCGCCGTTTTCATCGTGAATTACATAAGAGAAGTAACCACAATCTTCGTCCCAAGAATATTTCTGGAGTGCATTTGAAACTCGTGCAATATCTTGAAGATATGTTGCTTTATGGTCTTCAAAGCCTAACAAATCGGCAGCCATATAAAGAATTTTTGCGCAACGGATTACCTGTGATGATGAAATAACAGGAGTCATATATTTCTGCTTATTCTCAGCATACATAGCCTTTTGAGGTGGTAAGTCATCCATACCACTACAATTATAGAAATAGTCAAAAGTAGTAGTTAAGCCACTATTGAATTTTGTAGTTGTTGAGCCGTTGATTTTACCTGCAAGGAAGTCATAGAACATTTTTACACTGTCATAGTATTTGAGTAACTCTGTTTTGTCGTTTGCTTTTTTAAGCATTTCAAGATACTGATAAATATGAACAGGCACAGGAGAGCCGTGTAAAAGAAATGCCCATTGGTCGTTATCGCTTAAATATGTTTCAAGAATATAATCGGCAATACTTGGTGCAAATTCAAGCATATCAAGTCCGATAAAGCCTGAATCCCAAGTATAGAATGAATCCCAACGCTTACCAGGAGTATGATGCACTACATATTCGCCATTTCTGTAAAGTGGGTAAACAGTATTCTGGAACACCGTTGCACGAAGTATTTTGTTTGAGAATTCGTAGGTTTTACCCGCTAAATTCAAGTCAAACTTTTCAAGAGAATTATATGCTTTTTCATAGATTTTTTCGTATTCATCCACTGTTTTATACTCTGTTTCGCCGAAAGACAAGACTGCATACTCTATATGAGTTGAACGAGGCTCAACATAAAGAGTATGTACTACTGTGTTATGATAAAAGCCCTCGTCACTATGCTTTTCAGAGAATGAGCCTGAAAATGTTTCAAGCATATTCTGAAAGCTCTCGTCAGGTTGAGAAATACGAGCAGTCGGACTATCTTCAAGACAACCTGTATTAAAATCACGACAACGAGTTGACTCATTAAATGTTTTTACATAGAAATTACCGTCAACACCGTCATATTTATAAGAAACGAGTTTACCCTTATTATCACAAACTTCAATTTCAGGGTAGAAATTGTGCTTTTTACTTTCAGTTGAAACTGTTTCGTTTTCTTCTGTAACGGCAAGAAAATCAAATTCAATTCCACCTGTACCACAAGAGGTAAGTTCAATGTTTTCGGCATTGATTTTTGTTGTGATTGTGTTGAAATTATCGGCTTTTGTAAATGTGATTTTTTCACCATTCAAAGTCCACACGCTGTCTTGATTATCAGTTGTACGATAGCGAATGTGAAGTACAGGATTTGAGAAATTTTCAACACCTTTGATTTCGTAGGTTATTTTGTCCCCTGCTTCTTCGCCTAATTTTGGGTATTTAGGGAGAATATAACGGTTGTTATCACGGTCTCCAAGTCCGCGATGATATGTAAAGTTGTCATCAAAAAACTCGCCTTTTTTCATAGCATCAATAACCTGCTTGTCCCAAGGACGAGGGGTATTATATTCATAAGTTTTGTAATCAAGAGCTTTGATAAAAATACACTTTTCCGGTAAAACAGGAGTTGTTGCATACACATTTGGGTATTCGATAGCAGAAAAAAGATTAAGAAGGCAAATCTGCATAATATCAGTATTATTTACAAACTCTGTACGGACAAGTACACTATCACTCGTGAGCTTTGTAAAAGATACATCTGCATAGACCTTATCTTTCCATTCAAGGTCATAACGGTATGAATAAAATGAGTAGTCTGACTTTGCCTCCCAAGGATGAACACCTGTAGGAACAGTAACATTAGGCACACGAGAGTCTGCGTTTTCGATAGCAGGACTTACGACGCAATCGAAACGGACACCACCTTCTGTATTGTGGTCAACAATTCGTGAAATACCACTATATTTCTTTGAATATGGACCCCATTTGCCTAAACGCTCATACATTTTTTCAGTAACTTTGCTCATAATGAATACCTCGCGTAAAAATATGGTAGTATTATAGCAAAATTGGTGTTATTTTTCAATATATATGTGGGATTTTATAAGTATAAGGCTAGATAGACAAATTGGAGTTTGTCGAATTCAATTCGTAATGCGTAATTCGGAATTCGTAATTC
>CALCBQ010000019.1 GCA_937897215.1 uncultured Clostridia bacterium
CATCTTCGCGAATTTGTGAAAGTTCAACATCTGCACTGTGCTGTGATGAAACAACAATCGCGTCAATTCTGACAGGATTTCTGTCATCGTCATATTCAACTGTAACTTGAGTCTTACCGTCAGCACGAAGATAGGGGAGAGTTCCGTCTTTTCTAACCTTTGTAAGTTGAACTGCAAGTTTGTTTGCCATTGAAATTGGCATTGGCATAAATTCAGGTGTTTCATCACAAGCAAAACCAAACATCATACCTTGGTCGCCTGCACCGTTAAGATTATAGAAATCATCATTACCTTCTTTGATTTCCATTGAGTTGTCAACACCAAGAGCAATGTCAGATGATTGCTTGTCAAGTGCTACAAGTACTGCGCAAGTGTTACCGTCAAAGCCTTTTGCACTGTCGTCATAACCGATTTCAAGAATAGTATTTCTAACTATTTCAGGAATATTAACCTGTGCTTTTGATGTTATTTCGCCCATAACTAGAACTTGTCCTGTAGTAACTGTTGTTTCACAAGCGACACGGGACATTGGGTCTTGTGCGAGCATTGCATCAAGGATTGAATCAGAAATTTTATCACAGATTTTATCAGGATGTCCTTCTGTAACTGATTCAGAAGTAAATAAGAATTTTGCCATAAATTTTTGCCTCCAAAAAAATTAGGCACCCATAAGGGTGCCGTATAGTACAACCTTATATCTCGGAAAATCCGCAGGAATTAGCACCACGCTTAAAAGCAGGTTGCCGGGTTTCACAGGGCCAGACCCTCCACCACTCTGCATAAGGGAAATATTCAGTTGATTTATATTTTACCACAGATTCGTGCGTTGTCAACTATATTGTATATTTTTTTACACCTTTTTCAAGTGCAAAATATATTGGGAAAAATGGTAAAATATTAAATGCGGCTTTAATTGAATTCAATGTTGTTGAGCCCCAAACTCCTGCCCAGTATGTTTCTGCTACAAGTGGAAATCCCATAATATTGAAGAAAATTGGTGTGAATACCATATTAGCAAGCCAACCAACAACAATTGCTACAACAATAGTGATTGCAGACGAAATAAAATATGATTTTAATGTGATTTTGTTTTCTTTGAAAATTTTCTTGAAAAGTTTTATAAAAAGAGACATTGAAAGAATCATACTGCTACCAATAACAACATTCATAATTTCGCCAATACCAACAGTAGTTGTTCTTGTAAGATGAATAATGTTTTTGATGACTTCTACAAGTATTCCCTGAACAGGTCCAAAAATAACACCCGTAAGAATAGCAGGGAAGTCAGAAAAATCCACCTTCATATATTCAACTCCGGGAACAATAGGTACTTCGGGGAAAACCATATAGATAACAGTAGCAATAGCTGCCATTAATCCAATAATTGTTAATTGAAAAGTTTTTTTGTTTCTTTTGTTTGACATAAGAATCTTCCTTTCAGATTTTTATTAGTTGTCAAACAGAAATTGCCCCACTAAAATAGCAGGGCAAATGTAACTTTTATAAGTCGCATCTTCTTTCATCCGGACTATACCGTCGGTTTAGGAATTTCACCTAATCAGCATTCGCTCGTGGACTTTAACCACCGGTGGAGAATTGCACTCCGCCCTGAAGACAACTAATTATTATATTTTATGGTTTTATTATATCACTGTTACTATGTTTGTCAACAGATTTTTTCCATATAGAAAGAACTGCGATTGCAATTATCATAACAATTGGGAATAAAGCACCGAATCCTAAACCTGTTTTTAATGATTCGCCACCGGTTTGTTCCATTGACATTTTAATTGCAATAAAACTGATAAACCAAGGACCAAGTGTACAACCTGTATCGCCCGATAAAGCAAGTATACTGTACATTGCACCGCCTGCTTTTGGGAATAATCTTGCAGCTAAACTAAGTGTTGCTGGCCACATAATACTTACACTTAATCCCGTTAACGCACAAATAATTAAAGAAATAACAGGGTTATTAATTACCGATGTCAATATATAACAAGTTGCGCAGAAAATAGCGGAACAAGTAAGTGCAGTTTTAAGATTGATTTTTTCGCCTATAAAACCGAATATCATTCTGCCTGTACCCATAAAAATTGCAAAGAGACAAGGTCCTAACAAATCTCCTGTTATCTTCGAAACTTTTAAACCCGCCTCTGCGAAATATGAAGACCACTGAGACATTGCGATTTCAGAAGCGCCTGAGCAAATCATAATAGCAATACATAATATGAATTGCTTTGACAAAAGCATTTTAAGAAATGGCGTTTTTTCTTCTTTTGTAAGATTAGGTACAATAGGTACACCAATAAAGTTGAAAGTGTTAATAAGTGGAATTATTGACCAAACTGCAGGGGCAATATACCACAAATCATTACCGAAAATCTTAATCATTATTGTTGTAAGAGCAACAACTAACACTTGCCCCCAACAGTAGAATGAATGAAGAAGACTCATTTCAGCAGTTTTCTTTTCGCCGGGTATTGACTCTACTATAGGGCTTATAATAACTTCTGTAAGCCCACTACCAATAGCAGAAAGCATAATTGCAATAACAATTCCTATATATGCATTTGGAAGTACATTAGGTAATATTGAAAGACACGAAAGTCCAACGAATGTTACCGCTTGCGAAAGAATAGCAAGTTTTTTATACCCGATTACATCAACAAATTTTATTGATAATGTGTCAACTACTAATTGTGTACCAAAATTGATTGTAATTAAAAGTGATAATCTTGCAAGTGTAATATCAAACTTTTCACTGAAGATTACAAAAAGTAATGGTGCAATATTATTTATTATTCCTTGTACAATATAACCTATGTAGCAAGCAATTTTTGTGCCTGTGAATGTTCTGTTTATCATTTTATACTCTTGTTATAATAACCTCTAAATTACCTGAAATAGTGAATGTGCCATAATTTGCAGGAATAAAGAGCGAATCTCCTTTTTTTATGTCAATATTTTCGATTTTACCTATGCCATCAGTAACAAGTACAGAAACGAATGATTTTTCATCTGCAACTCCATCAAAGAAATTCTTGACAGTAACTTTTTTAACATTAAATAAATCGCATTTTGTCAGTAACTGTGTTGAGTAATCCTCATATTTAACCAATTCGCCCTCAGGATTTGTTGAACGGGTAGGTGGTGTGCAGTTTGTAACATCAATAGCTTTCTGTACGTGCAAATCACGTGGTTTACCATCTGCACCAAGGCGACCATAGTCATAAACTCTGTATGTAGTATTTGAATTTTGCTGAATTTCTGCAAGCAAAATTCCCTTGCCGATTGCATGGAGCGTTCCTGCCTCAATAAAGAATAAATCGCCCTTTTTTACTTTTACTTTGTTTACAGTTTCAAGGAATGTGTTATTTTCAATTCTGTTTTTGAATTCTTCACTGCTTATTTCACGGTTAAAGCCATAAATAAGTTCTGCACCCTCATCACAGTCTAGAATATACCAACATTCTGTTTTGCCATATTCATTTTCAACGCGCATAGCATATTCGTTATCAGGGTGTACTTGAACTGATAAATCGTCTTTAGCGTCAATAAGTTTTATAAGAATAGGGAAGTACTCAAAGTTCTTTCCGTTTTCGCCTAAAAAGTCAGGATTTGATTTAACAACTTCTGTTAAAGTTTTACCTGCAAATTCGCCATTCTCGATTGTGTTTTCTCCGTCTTTGTGGCAAGAAAGCATCCAACCTTCTGCAAGCTTTTCAAGAGTTGATTCAAATCCGTATTCATCACGAAGTTTTGTTCCACCCCAAAGATAGTCTTTGAAAACAGGGTTTAATTTAAGAATATACATATAAACACTCCTTAAATATTTTCAAAGTATTGTAACACATAAAATTGTTATTTTCAATAAATTTAATAAAAAGATTACTATGTTAATAAGCAAATGGAAAAGGCACGAAAATCAGGCAACAAGAATATGAAATATTCTGAAGCATTTGAAGAATTCGTTGCTGATTCAATGGAAAAAATGCTTACTGACCAAAACGCAGTCGAGAAACTTGCTATGCTTCGCACAAAAGATAAATCTGTTTTTGATAAGCTTCGTGAAGGTATTCAAAAGCTTGTTGACAGAATTAAACAGGAATATGCAAAACTTACTCCTGACAGTGCAGAGGGCAGAACAGTAGCAACAATGACTGATGTGTTCAGCGATATTCAGGATTTATTCCTTGAAGCCCTTGACGATGCTTCAAACAATTTTCAAAAGTACGAAAACGAGGACAGTTTTGAAAAATCAAGTATTGACACCGAAAGAAGTGTAAAGTATAGTAATAAAACAAGATATGATGAATTTGCTTCCTTTGTAATGCGGTGGGCATATAGTGCATCTACTGAAGTAGGTGATACTAAAATTTTTGCTAATAAATCAGGAAAATTCAGTTTGTTTGAAAAAACTGAAACTGGTTATATTGAAATTACAAGAGGTAATTATAAGAAAGTGAGAGCAGAATATGAGAGAGCCAACAACGACACAGATAAAGAATTTTATGAGTATTCTAATAAAATTAGGTCTGAACGAAACAGAAGTATGCGGAATAACATCTCTACTGAAGACGGAGAAAATGTTAATAGAAGCATTGGACAAGTTAGAAGCAAAGGACTTCAAACTGACACCACAGGAAACAATGAACATTTGCAGTCAGGTGATAAAGGAAAATCAATAAAATTTTCCCTTCGTAAACACAAGGGGACGGTTCTTCTGTGTTCGATGAACCCAACAACTAAAACTTGATATTGCACACTAAAGTCGATGGATTTTTTGTTCCATCGACCTTTTTAATAATAACTTGTTAATATTGTCATTGTAAAATCTTGCATTTATGATATAATGATTTTATTAATTATTTGGAGATAAAAATGAAAGATAACATTATTTTCTATTTTTCTGACCAGCAAAGATATGATACCGTAAATAGTGAGATTATGCCTAATCTTATGGCATTGGCAAGTGAGGGCACATTCTTTGAAAATTGTTATACTTGTCAGCCTGTTTGCGGTCCTGCAAGAGCAAGTTTGCAAACGGGTGTATATCCTACTGAATGTGGCTGTCATATAAACGGAATACCACTTCGTGATGATGCAAAATCTCTTGCAGATTATTTTAACGAAAATGGTTATGATACTGCATATATCGGTAAATTGCACCTTGCATCTGGTAAAAATGGTGGGGATAACATAAAGTGCGAAAAAACTGCAATCCCAGAAAATCGACTTTGGGGTTATAAGTATTTTCGTGGTGCTGATGTGCTTGAATTTACCTCACACGGTTACGACGGTTATGTGTTTGACGAAAAGGGGAATAAAATAGACTTTAAGGGTTATCGAGCAGATAAGATTAATGATTTTGCAATAGAATATATTAAAAATCATAATAGCGATAAACCGTTTTTCTTGTTTATTTCTCAACTTGAGCCACATCACCAAAACGACCATAACAGATTTGAAGGTCCAACAGAAAAAGTAGAAAAATATAAAGATTATCCAATCCCTGAAGATTTAACACATCTAAAAGGAAACTATAAAGAGCAATACCCTGATTACCTTGCAGCAATAGAAAGCCTTGATGATAATCTTGGTAGGCTCATTGACACTTTAAAGGCAAAAGGCATTTATGGTAATACAACAATCATTTATACATCTGACCACGGATGTCATTTCAAAACAAGAAATGCAGAATATAAGCGTAGTTGCCATGATGCGTCAATTCATATTCCACTTGTAATTAAGGGTAACGGATTTGAAAAAGGCAAAGTTGAAAATAAAATGGTAAGTCTTATTGATTTACCACCAACAATCCTTTATTCAGGTTTAATATACCCACCTGAACATTATCAAGGGGAAGCAATTCAAACAAAAGGCGATAATGATTTTGTGTTTGTGCAAATCAGTGAGAGTCAATGTGGCCGTGCAATAAGAACAAAAGATTATACATATTCAGTTTCTTGTGCTAAACTTTTCTCTTCACATTCCAATATCTATTTTGAAGATTATCTTTATGACAACAATAATGATAAAGCGCAAAAGCATAATTTAATAAAATCAGAAGAGTATGACGAAATCAAAAAATCATTAAGAACGCATTTATTAAATCAAATTGAAAAAATAGAGGGCAAAAGACCAATAATCTTGCCAAGATTGTTTGTAAAACGTAAATAATTGCAAATTTTATTGTCAAATTATTCAAAATAAGTGTCAATTTTGACAAATGTTTGATAAAAATGCAGTTTTTTGATTATTCACTTGCAAAAATATGATTATTACTATATAATATATCGAAATTATATTTGGAGGTTATCCCATGCTTTATAATGAAATGAGCAGAGATGAACTTATTTCTCTTAAAAACGAACTTGAAAAGAAATATGAAGAAGTAAAGTCCCTTGGACTTTCACTTGATATGTCCCGTGGTAAGCCAGGCGCAGACCAACTTGATTTATCAGTTGATATGTTAAGCGTTATGACTACTGCTGACGAGTGCAAAGCGGAGAATGGCTTTGATTGTCGTAACTATGGTGTGCTTGACGGCATTCCTGAGTGTAAAAAACTTTTTGCAGATTTACTTCAGGTTGACACAAAGAATATTATTATTGGTGGCTCATCTTCACTTAACCTTATGTATGACTATCTTAATCAGTGTATGTATTTAGGTGTTGGTGGAGGTACACCTTGGAGCAAACAGGGTAAAGTTAAGTTTATCTGCAATGTTCCCGGTTATGACAGACACTTTGCTATTACCGAATTCTTTGGTATCGAAATGATTTCTGTTGAAATGGATGAATTTGGACCAGATGTTGAAAAAATCCGTGAGCTTGTTAAAGACCCTATGGTTAAAGGTATGTTCTGTGTGCCTAAATACTCAAATCCAAACGGCGTAACATACAGTGATGAAAGAGTAAAAGCACTTGCTTCTCTCAAACCTGCTGCAAAAGATTTTAGAGTAATCTGGGACAATGCTTATATTATTCACGAATTAACTGATACACCAGATACTCTTTTGAACATTTTTGATGTTTGTAAAGAATTCGGCACAGAAGATAATTTTGTTGAGTTTACATCAACTGCAAAAATTTCATTCCCAGGTGCAGGCGTTTCTGCTATTGCAGCATCTGACAGTAATATTGCAGAGATTAAGAAACGCCTTAATTTCCAAACAATCAGTTATGATAAACTTAATCAACTTCGTCATGTAAAGTACTTTAAGAATGTTGACGGAATTAAAGCTCATATGGATAAACACGCAAAAATTATAGCACCTAAATTCCAACTTGTACTTGATATGCTTGAAAAAGAAATCGCACCACTTGGCATTGGCGAATGGGTAAAAGCAAAGGGTGGCTATTTCATTAGTTATAACACAGTTGGCTCAAGTGCAAAACGAATTGGCGAGCTTTGTAAAGAAGCAGGTCTTGTACTTACAACAGTAGGTGCAACTTACCCTTATGGTGTTGACCCTGATGACAAGAACATCAGAATTGCACCAACATTCCCGTCAGTTGAAAACTTAGGCAAAGCTATGGAAGTTTTCTGCCTTTGTGCAAAACTTGCTGCAGTTGAAGCATTGATATAATGAGGTGTTACTATGCTGAAAATTACGGAAAACGAAAATAAAATAGTTTCTGCCGTAATTGTTTCGGCAGGCAACTCAACCCGAATGGGTGGCATTAATAAACAGTTTCTTGAAATAGATAGTATGCCGGTAATTGCATATTCTATATTAGCGTTTCAAAAGTGTGAATACGTTGATGAAATTGTAATTGTAACTCGAGAAAGTGATATTGAAGAAATCAAAAATCTAATAAATAAGCATAGTTTTGAAAAAGTTTCTTCTGTTGTTTGTGGTGGAGAAACAAGGCAATTAAGTGTATATAATGGTGTTATTAATACATCAAAAAATGCTGATATTGTAGCAATTCACGACGGCGCAAGACCACTTGTTTTAATTAAAGTAATTGAAGAAACAATCAAAGCTGCTGCCAAATTCGGCGCTGCTGCGACAGGTGTTAAAGTAAAAGATACAGTTAAAATAGTTGATGATAACGATAATATTATTGATACACCTGACAGAGCATATATGCGATTTATTCAGACGCCACAAGTATTTGATAAAAAGTTGTATTTAAATGCAGTTAAAACTGTCGAAAACAGCAAAGATTTTACCGATGATTGCAAGCTTATTGAAGCTTATGGTAAAACCGTAAAATTTGTTGATGGTGATTATGAAAATATTAAAATCACTACACCTGAAGACATTGAATTAGCAGAAAGTTATCTTAAACTCAGGAGGGAACATAATGCTTAGAATAGGCCACGGCTACGATGTTCATAAACTTGTTGAAGGTAGAAAATTAATCCTCGGTGGTGTAGAAATTGACAACAACGGTATTGGTCTTTTAGGCCATTCGGACGCCGATGTTTTACTGCATGCGATTTCCGATTCTTTACTTGGGGCTTGTGCTTTGGGCGATATTGGTAAACTTTTTCCTGATACTGATGCAAACTTCAAAGATGCAGATAGTCTTGAACTCTTGAAAAAAGTTGTTGAGCTTATAAAACTCAAAGGTTTTTCAGTGAATAATATTGATGCAACAGTTATTGCTCAAGCGCCAAAACTTGCACCATTTATTGATAAAATGCGTGAAAATATTGCAATAGCCCTCGGCGTTAGTGTTGATTGCGTTAGTGTTAAAGCAACTACTGAAGAAAAACTTGGTTTTACTGGTGCTAAAGAAGGTATATCTGCACATTGTGTCTGCCTTGTTGAATCTAAAAAGATTAAATTTATATAAAAATGTCCCGTTACATTTCAGGTGTAGCGGGATTTTTATATCAAAAACGTTATAAATACATAGTATGTAACGGGTGATATTTACAATGAATAGAGCAATTGTAAAATTTTCCTCTGTAACTTATGCTATGAAGGCGAGAGTGGTTGTAGAAAGTAACGGAGGAAAAGCATTGATAAGAAGAAATACAAAAATGACAAATAAAGAAGGTTGTGGCTATAGTTTGGTCATACAAGGTAATATCAGTAAGTTGTTGAATTTGCTCGATTTGAACAGAGTAAAGTATGTAAGTTATGAGATGATAAGATGATTTACCTTGATAACAGTGCTACCTCTTTTCCAAAACCTGAGTGTGTAGTTAATGCTGTAAAAAAATCATACACTGAATATGGTGCCAATTCGGGTAGAGGCGCTTATGATATGGCAGTAAAAACTACTGAACAGATATATAACTGTCGTAAAAAGGTTGCAGATTTTTTTGGTGCGTATGATGTTGAAAATGTTGTTTTCACTTATAATTGCACTACTGCACTTAATATGGCAATAAAAGGAGTAGCAAAACAGAATTCTCATTTTATAATTTCTGATTTAGAGCATAATGCAGTATTAAGACCACTTGAGAAAATGAAACAAGACGGAATTTGTGATTATAGTGTTGCTAGTGTGTTTTATGATGATTATTTAACACTTAAATCTTTTGAAAAAAAGATACAGAAAGATACAGTTGCAATCGTATGCACCGGCGCATCAAATGTTTTTGGCGTAATTCCGCCATACAGATTACTTTCAAAGCTTGCTCACAAGCATAATTTACTATTCATTCTTGATTGTGCTCAGATTGGTGGAGTAATCCCTATAAATATGCAAAAAGATGGTATTGATATTCTCTGTTGTGCAGGGCATAAGGGATTGATGGGTCCAATGGGCACAGGTATAATGATAGTAAATAGTAATATTGAATTAAATTCACTGGTAGAAGGTGGTACAGGAAGTAATTCTGCGAGTGCTATACAGCCAGATATTTTGCCTGACAAATTTGAAAGTGGAACTCCTAATGTATCAGGAATTATCGGATTGTCAAGTGCTATTGACTTTGTAAGCGAAAATAGAATGGAAAAAGTGTATAATCATGAAAAGAAATTATTGAAATATTTTCAAAATAATCTTCAGAATAATAGAAATATTTTACTGTATACAGATTTTTTCAATCCAAAACAAAATCTTGCACCAATATTATCTTTTAATATTAAAAATATGCATAGTGAAGAGGTTGCGCAACAATTGAGTAACTATAAAATTGCTGTGAGAGCGGGTTTGCACTGTGCTCCGTTAGCTCATAAAAAATTTGGTACTGAAGAAATGGGTGCAGTAAGAATTTCCCCATCAATTTTCACTAAAAAAAGTGATATAGATTTTTTAATAAAATGTGTTAGAAAAATTGCAAAATTGAATTAGTTGTGATACAATATATTGTGAATATGTATATCTGTATGTAATTTACGGATTGTTTACAGATTTTTTACAATATATTGTATTATTTTTTTGAAAAGAGTGAGAAAATTATGGTTGCAGATTTCTTTGTTGATTTGTTTGAAAATATTAAACGTGCATTACTCTCATTTGGTGGACTAATTGATTTATTTGATGTAATTTTAGTTGCTTTCGTTATATATAGTGCAATTAAACTGATTCGTGGTACTCGCGCTTTCCAGCTTGCAAAAGGTGTGTTGGTGCTTGCGGTATTATATGCAATTGTTACTTTGTTGGAAATGCGTGCAAGTGAGTTTATTTTGAGTTTTGTGTTTACAAACCTATTGATGATTCTTGTTGTAATTTTTGCACCTGAACTCAGACACGCTCTTGAAACAATGGGTAGAAGTTCAGCAACAATTTCAAATATTCTTAATTTTAAGAATAAAGACGAAACTGAACTTCAGGAGAATATTAAGAATTCTATTAATGGTGTTTGCCGCGCCTGTGCTGATATGAGTGATAAACAGGTTGGCGCTCTTATTGTTTTTGAAAAAGATACCTTACTTGGCGAAATCGCAAAAACAGGCACAACAGTTGATGCTGTTGTAACGGCTGAACTTGTTGGTAATATATTCTTCCCTAAAGCACCTATGCATGATGGTGCTGTAATAATTAAAGACGGCAGAGTTGTTTCTGCTGGTTGTATTCTTCCACTTACAAATAACAATCTTTTAAGTCGTGAACTTGGTACAAGACATCGTGCGGCTGTTGGTATGAGTGAATCAAGTGATGCAATAGTTGTAGTTGTATCAGAAGAAACAGGCGCTATTTCAGTTGCTGAAAAAGGAATACTTAAAAGAGGTATTTCTGATGGCGACCTTCGTGAAATTCTCATGAAGAATTTTATTAAAGAAGACGATAAAGAAACAAGCAAAATTAAGAAAATTTTGAGAGGTAACAAAAATGAAAAATAATAAAGATACAAATAAATCAAAATTTTCTTTTTCAGAACTTGTTCGTGATAACAGATTTATTGCATTGTTATCTTTTGTGATAGCATTTTCAATATGGATTTGGATTTCTATCGAAAAAAGTCCTGAAGTTCAACAGGTAATTACTGATGTTCCTGTTCAACTCAGTATTGAAAATTCAATTCCCGAACAGTTGGGTTTAGAAATCTTTGGAGAAAAAGAATTCAAGATTGATGTTACCGTGAAAGGCAAAAAGTATATTGTGTCTTCATTGAATAGTAATGATATTCAGGTAATTGCCAATACAAATTATGTTGATAGTCCTGGCTCAAAAACTCTTCAGCTTAAAATTACACCAAAAGATTCGAATGATGATTTTACAATAGTTTCAGGTTCTTCAACTTATGTAGACGTTTATTTTGATACATACAAAGAAGTTGAATTTGTTCTTGAAGGTGCAGTTGATTCAAATCTTGAATCATATATTCCAGATGGTTGTCTTGCAGGCGATGTTGTGCTCTCAAAAAATACAGTTCTTTTAAGTGGACCTGCAACAGAAATTAATAGAGTTACGGGCGTCTCCGCAACAGCAACAGTAAATGATGTGCTTGAGAAAACAACGACATTTGATGCAAAGATTGATATTAAAACTACGGATGGTACAGAACTTAAATATACACAGATTAACAGTGATGACAGTGTTGTTACAATCAGCGTACCTGTATTAAAGGTTGTAACTCTTCCAACTACAGTTGAATTTAAGAATGCACCGTCGTACTTTATTAATAATCCGTTGAAGTATACCGTTTATCCTTCAAGTGTAAGAGTTGCAATTCCTGTAGATGCTATTGAAACAACAAAACACTTTGTAGTTGAAACTATCGATTTTTCTGATATTACAAATAGTTATAATACTTTCTATGTTTCTGCGAATTCTATCTCATCATATAAATTGATGGATGAGAATATTAAGCGCTTTAAAATAAGTGTTAATGCGTCAGAACTAAGTTCAAAATCAGTAATAGTGCCTGCGTCTGCAATATCAATTAAGAACAACAGAGAAGATTTTTCAGTTCAGTTAAATACAAAGAACAGTGTTACCGTAACTCTTGTAGGACCTAAAGCGGATATTGAAGCAATTAATGCTGATAATGTGCGAATTGAAGTTGATACTGCAGAAAAGATTATTATGAATGATACAACATCTCTACAGGGTAAGGTAATTGTAACAGGCGATTATAATTGTTGGGCTGTTGGTAAGTATGATGTTAAAGTTTCGGTTAAATCATTAGAATAATTATAATTAAGAGGTGGCAGATAATGAAAAAGTTAATTGCAATAATACTTGTGGCGGTTATCTGTCTATCTTTAACCGGTTGTAATGTTAACTTTTCGTCAGTAGATATTCTTATGCGACCACCAAAACTCAGCGGTAAAAACAGTCTTTTGCAACAAACATTTGAAGAAACAATAGGCAATAGTGATTCTGTTGTTATGAAAACACCACTTAGTGGAGATAACAGGTCATCATATATGCTTTACGACCTTGATAATGATTCTGTTTCTGAAGCATTAGTTTTATATGCAGACCCGTCAAAAGATTCTTTAGCATATATTAGTGTTTTTAAGTTTGTGAATGAAAAATGGTCTTTTGTTTCAACCATTAAGGGTAGAAGTGAAGAAATTTTTGCTATTGATTTTGCAGATATTAATGGTAATGGAAATCTTGAGATATTAATTAGTTGGGCATCATCGTCATTGCAACCTGATTCGTTGAATTCTGCTGGTCTTGGCAGTATAAATGATAAAAATCTTGTAATTTACAGTTATAATGGCAATTCAACTACCTTGCTCAAAAATGAAACATACACAAAACTTTTACTTGAAGATATAAACAATGATAATTCTGTAGATTTGTTTATTCTTAATATTGGTTTATCAAATCAAGAGAAAGTAGCGGAAGGCAGAATTGTAAGTTTTGATAGTGAATACTCTGTTGAAAATGATATAAAATTTGTTCTTACAGGTATGCTTGATGTTTATAACATCGTGTGTGATGCATATGCTTTGAATGATGAAAGTCATACTAGAATTTACATTGATGGTGCAATTAGCGAGACAGGTATTATTACAGAAGTAGTTGATGTGAATCACAATGATTTTGAAATTATGCTTCCTTTTTATGAAAGTAATGTTTCAGCCAAACCTTTAACGCTTCGTAATGTTAGAGTTTATTGTCAGGATTTTGATAATGATGGTATAGTTGAAATTCCAACTCTTGAAAATTTGGTTGGTGGAGTTCGAGTTCCTGCAAATACTGAATCCAAACAGTACCTGAGTCTTACTGTATGGTCTGAACTTAATGTTGATAGTTTGAGTGTTGATTCAAAATGTTTATTAAACGGTGCATACGGATATATGTTTATGTTCCCTGATGAATGGTTAGGTAAATATACTGCCGTTTATAATGAAAATGATGTTACTTTGTCGTTTTACTCAATCGATGAAAATGTTACATTAACTGAACGACTGTTCTCAATAAGAGCATTTATTGACCCAAATTGGAAAGAGAATAATCAAAATTACATTAACTTTGATGAGAATGGTGTATATACATATTGTTACCAAATTTTTGATACAGAAAATGAAGTTGAGTATATTAAATTAATTGAAGATAATTTTATATCTATTAAACAGGAGTAATTATTATGAAATGTGTTTTAATAGCTGAAGATGAAACCTCTATCAGAGATTTTGTCGTCATACACCTGAAACGAAATGGTTATGAGGTTATCGAGGCATCTAACGGCGAAGAAGCAATTCAAAAATTCAACGAAAACAGTGAATTGATAGATGTTGCTATTCTTGACATTATGATGCCGATTGTTGATGGCCTTGAAGTATGCAAGTATTTGCGTGAAAAAAGCAAAAGAATAGGTATAATTATGTTAACTGCACGTACTCAGGAAATGGATAAAGTTACAGGACTTATGATGGGCGCAGATGACTATGTTACAAAGCCATTTTCTCCATCAGAGTTAATTGCCAGAATTGATGCAGTTTACAGAAGGGTTTCATTAACGCAGGATATTTCTGTTGAAAAAGTACCTGAAAATGCAATTACACTTGGCGAATTTGTTCTTGATTTAAAAAGTCATACACTTACTAAAAATGGGGAACCTATTGAACTTACTCAGGTTGAGTTTCAAATTACAGAGTTTTTCTTTACTAACCCCAATGTTGCATTAAGTCGTGATGAAATTTTAAGATTTGTGTGGGGCGATACTTATTATGGTCAAGATAAAGTTGTAGATGTTAATATTCATAGATTAAGAAATAAAATAGAGGAAGAACCGTCTCAACCGAAGCATTTAACAACTGTGTGGGGTATCGGCTATAGATGGGTAATATGAATTAATAGGTGGTGATGATATGATAAAAAACAGTATAGTAAAACGCTGGGCCGTTTCAGTACTAACTGGCATTATCGTGTTAATCATTGCTATTGGTGTATTAATAAGTTTTATTCTAAAAGAACAATATTATGATTCAGTTGAAATGACTCTAAATTCCCGTTCATCTGCAATGGTGCTTTCAAATTTTAACACGGCATCTGCAATCAGTGATGAAGCATTTAACAAACTTGCCAGAAACTTTGTTCATAATTTTTCTGATAAAAATGTTATGGAAGTCTGGGTTATAGATAAAAATGGTAATGTTGTTGTATCGTCCACGGGTTTTTCAGTTAAAGGAGAGGTTTTTCCTGATTACAACTATGCCAAAACAAGTGATAATGGTAAGGGCTTTTGGATAGGAAAAATGCAAAGTGGCGAAAAAGTAATGGCAATGACATATGTTTTGCCACAAAGTGATAATAATGTTAACGGTGCGGTAAGATACATTATTTCACTTGAAGATATAGACAAACAACTTGTGCAGATATGGATAGTAATTGGTGTACTCTTGGTTGTGTTTATATCGTTTGTAGTAACGTCTGGCGCATTTTTTATCAGTTCAATTATTAATCCCGTAAGGAAAATTAATGAAACTGCTTCTAAAATTGCTAAAGGCGAATTTAATGTTTCAATAGATAAACATAAATATGACGATGAAATTGGTCAGTTGTGTGAAACTATTAATAATATGGCTTATGAAATCGGAGAAACAGAGCGAATGAAAAATGAATTCATTTCTACTGTTTCACATGAACTTAGGACACCGCTTACTGCAATTAAGGGTTGGGGAGAGACAATCCGTTCTTCAAAAGATGATGACGAAATAATTGAAAAAGGAATCAACGTGATTGTGAATGAATCAGAGCGTCTTACTGATTTGGTTGAAGAACTTCTTGATTTCTCCCGTATGGAAAGTGGTAAAATGACTTTAAAAATATCTAGGACTGATATTGTTAAAGACCTGTCAGAAGTTCTTGAAGTATTTAGAGAGCGTTCTGAACGCGAGGGTATAGAATTAATAATTAATATTCCTTTTAACAGTTTAATGGCAACTTGTGATATTAATCGTCTCAAACAAGTTTTTGTTAATGTTATTGACAATAGTTTTAAGTATAACAAAAAAGGCGGATTTGTGAAGGTTGATTTAGAATGTACTAACAACGATTTCAAGGTTGTTATTAGTGATAATGGTTGTGGCATTTCAAAAAACGACCTTCCTCGTGTAACAGAGAAGTTTTTTAAGGCTAATAATAGTGTTCGCGGAAGTGGTATCGGCTTAGCAGTTGCCGATGAAATTATAAAACTTCATAAAGGCGAAATGATTATTGATAGTCAGGTGGGTAGCGGTACTACCACCACAATTAGAATACCGCGTAAAAACAGTTAGGAGTAATTATTTTGAGTAGTCAGAAACACAAAACATCAATTGGTGGACAAGCGTTAATTGAAGGTATTATGATGCGAGGTCCGAAAGGTAATGCTATGTCTGTGCGTTTACCTGATGGTACAATTGAAACAGAATTAGAGCCATATATTCCGTTAAAACAAAAGAACAAGCTCTTTGGCGTCCCTATCATTAGAGGTGTAGCAGCATTTGCGGAATCTATGATTACAGGTTATAAATATCTTATGAAATCCGCTGATAAGACGATGACCGAAGAAGAAAAAGAGGAAGAAATGTCAAAACTTGACCGTTGGCTTACAGACCATATGGGCGAAAAAATGATGGCGGTTATAGGTGTAATTTCTGCTGTTTTAGGTGTTGGTCTTGCGTTTGTAATCTTTATGTATCTGCCAACTCTTGGAGTGGATTTATTAGACGATTACATTTTAAGAAGTGTTGATATTCAAAGATTTCATCCATTGCTTGAAGGCATTTTAAGAATGATTATTTTTGTTCTTTATATGTATGTAGTTTCAAGAATGTCAATGATTAAACGAGTTTTTATGTATCACGGTGCAGAGCATAAAACAATTTTCTGCTATGAAAACGCGCTTGATTTAACGGTAGAAAATGTCAGAAAAATGTCTCGTTTTCATCCTCGTTGCGGTACAAGTTTTATGTTTGTAATGATTATTATAAGTGTTCTTGTATCTTCTGCACTTGTGCTTATATTCCCAGGACTTGCCGAGATTAACAGAATTCTCTGGATAGCAATTAAGGTGGCTATTTTGCCTCTTGTTATGGGATTGGGTTACGAGTTTATTAAGTATGCAGGAAAACATGAAAACGGACTTGTGAAAATTTTGTCTGCACCAGGTCTTTTAATGCAAAGAATCACTACTGTTGAACCGACTGACGATATTATTGAAGTAGCGATTGAGTCAATCAAAGCAGTAATCACAGATAATCCTGAGGATGACCAGATAAGATGACATTAAAAGAATTATATTGTTTTTGTTCAGACAAACTGTCCTTTAGTGATGCTCCTGAATTTGAAACAACTTGTATATTTGAAGATATTTTGAACATACCGAAATCAAAAATATATTTTGATGAAAATCAAGTTGATAATAGTCAGATTGAAGTTGTTGAAAGTGTGTTAAGTCGTCGTGAAAATGGCGAACCGTTACAATATATTCTCGGTAAATGGGATTTTTATGATATGACTTTTAATGTAGGCGAAGGCGTGTTGATTCCTCGACCTGAAACAGAAGCACTTGTTGATTTTGCCCTAGAAAAAATTGTGAATATCGAAAACCCGGTCATCTATGATTTGTGTGCGGGTAGTGGTTGCATTGGATTAACTATCGCAAATCACAAAAAAGATGCAAAAGTTTTTCTTCTTGAAAAAGAGGAGAGTGCACTGAATTATCTTAAATCAAATAAGGAAAAATATAACCTTGATAACGCTTATGTAATACAAGGCGATTTGTTTGATATTGATTTTTCACAAGTTCCCCAAGCTGATGTTATTCTTTCAAACCCACCATATATTCCTGCAAGTGAAATAAGTGAGTTACAAAAAGAAGTGCATTTTGAGCCAATTTCTGCTCTTGACGGTGGTATAGACGGACTTGACTTTTACCGATGCATAGCAGAAAAATGGGTTTCAAATGTCAAAAAGAGTGGCTATATTGCTCTTGAATGTGGCGAGGAGCAAAGCGAAGATATAATCAACTTGTTCAGCGGAAAATATTCTGAAAAACAAGTGATTTATGATTTTAATAATATTGACAGAATTGTAACATTTGGAATATAATACTTATTTAGAAATGAAAGGGGATTATTATGATTTTTGATTTATTCCGTGGCGATTCAGATATGCTTGATTTAATAATAAATCTCTTTTCCCGACTTTTTGTAGTTTTTTGCACAATGCCTATTCACGAATATGCTCATGCATTGATTGCAACAAAGTTAGGCGACCAGACACCTCGTCTTTCGGGCAGATTGACACTTAATCCCATGGCTCATATTTCGCCATTGGGCGCAGTTATGATTTTCCTATGCGGATTTGGTTATGCAAAACCTGTTAATGTTAATCCTAGAAACTTTAAAGATGCTAAAAAGGGTATGGCATTAACGGCCATTGCAGGTCCAATTTCAAACTTGATTATGGGCTTTGTTTTCATTTTTATTGCTACTTTGCTTTCTAACATTATTAATACTGAAAGTGTACTTTCATTTGCAATTTTCTATTTCCTATTCTTTGCAGGTTCAATTAATGTGAATCTGGCAGTATTTAATTTATTGCCAATTCCACCACTTGATGGCTCAAGAATTCTTCAGCTCCTTATACCCGCAAAATATTATTACAAGTTTTTGCAATATGAAAGATATATTGTGATTGTAGTATTTGTTTTGATTGCGACAGGCGTTCTTTCAAGACCTCTATCTGCAATTTCTTACTTTTTTATTGATTTATTTGTTAAAATTGCAAGTTTACCATTTTAATAAAGGATAGTTTATGGAAAAAATTTCGTACAAATTAGATGTGTTTGAAGGTCCAATGGACTTGCTTTTACATCTAATATCAAAACATAAGCTGAATATTTATGATATTCCTATTGTAACTTTGGTTGAGCAGTATGTGGATTATGTTCGTCAAATGCAAGAAGAAGATATGTATGTTGCTGCCGAGTTTCTTGAAATGGCGGCTCGTTTGGTGTATTTAAAATCGGTTTCCTTGTTGCCTGTTTATACAGAAGCTGAGGAATTAAAACAAGAATTGCAAGGGGAACTTATTGAATACCGTGATATGAAACTTCTTGCAGAGAAGTTGTCAGAAAATACCGATGGTTTTGGCACGTTTATAAGACAACCTGAAAAAATTGACCCCGACCAGACATACAAGCGTCTTCACGACCCTGAAGAACTTTTCAGTGCCTATGTTTCAGCAGCAGGTAGAAAACTTCGTCAATTGCCTCCACCAATTGAAGCATTCCGCGAAATTGTTGTAAAAAAAGTGGTATCGGTTGGCTCAAAGATTTCAAACATTTTTAAAAAGTTAACTAAAAAAGGACAAAAAGCAAAGTTTAATACTTTGTTTGCGGATGCCGAGTCCCGTTCAGATATTGTTGCAACATTTTTAGCTGTGCTTGAACTTACAAAATCTAAAAAAGTAAAAGTTATAGGCGATGGCGAAGAAGCGCAAGTTGAACTTTTAGATTCTGATTATTCAGAAGTTAGTGAGGAATGGAATTAATGAAAGCAAGTAAATTACAAGCGGCAGTTGAGGCAATTCTTTTTGCATCAGGAGAGCCAATTGAACTTGAAAGAATAGCGGAAGCGCTTGAAATCGAAACTGAATTGTGCGAACAGGTTGTTTTTAATCTTTCTGCTCAACTTGATGAACGAAATAGTGGAATTACTGTTCTTAAATTAGGCGATAAATATCAACTATCATCTAGAACAGAATTTGCAGAAGTAATTAGAGATGTACTAGAACTTCGTAAGAATACACCATTATCACAAGCTGCATTTGAAGTCTTGGCAGTTATTGCGTATAATCAACCGGTTACAAAATCTTTTGTTGAACAAGTGCGTGGTGTAGATTGTAGTGGCGTTATTTCTACACTCTGTCAGAAAAAACTTATTGAAGAGAAAGGCAGACTTGATTTGCCGGGAAGACCATTAATTTATGGTACAACCCCCGATTTTCTTCGTTGTTTCTCGATTTCATCGCTTGATGAACTTCCCGCAATTCCTGATAGTGAAAAGAATGAAGCGGAATTTGAAGAAGAAACAGAAAACGAAACAGTTAACGAATAAGTTAGATATAATTTTTTATAGGAGGTGTTTTAATTGACAGGTTTATACATATTTCTTGGTATAATTGGTTTTATAGTTTTATTACTTAGCATTCGCATTACAGTTAATGGCGAATTTTTTGAAGAATTCAAATTAAATATTAAATGGTTGTTTGTAAAAATCGATATTTTACCTGCAAAAAAGAAAGATAAACCTAAAAAAGAAAAAACACCTAAGGAGAAAAAAGAAAAACCAACAACTGAAGAAGTAGTTGAAGAAACACCAACAGAAAAGAAAGAGAACATTTTTGTAAAGTTTTACAACAATCAAGGTTTTGATGGTGTAATTCAGTTAATTAATAATGTTGGTAAAGCATTAGGCAAATTAATGCACTCTTTTAAAAAACATATTGTTTTGCGAGAATTGTATTTGTGGATGACAGTTACAGGTGGATGCGATGCAGCAGAAACTGCCCTTGAATATGGACGCGTTTGTCAAAAGGTTTTCCCAGCAATGTCTTTTATTTGTTCAAATCTTACTGTTAAGAAATATGATGTTGAAATTGAACCTGACTTTTTAGGCAGTAAAAACAAAGCAGAGTTTGCATTTTCAGTATCGGTAAGACCCATATTTATTCTAAATGCACTTATAGTACTTGTGTTTAGATTATTAATTAAAGTTGTTCTCAAATTCCTTATGGGAATTAAAGATAAATCAAAAAATAATGAAAATATAAATGAAGGTGGTGCTTTATGATGAAAGAAAAATCATCAGCAGCAGGAATTCTTGAAACTACAATTGAAAAGGTTAAAGACCTTGTTAATGTCAGCACAATCATTGGCGAACCAATGAAAGTTGAAGGTGGCGTTACAATTATCCCTGTTTCAAAAGTAACTTATGGTTTTGCATCAGGTGGTTCAGACTTCCCATCAAAATCAAATCAAGATATTTTTGGTGGCGGCGGTGGAGCAGGCGTTACAATTATGCCTATCGCATTCCTTGTTATTGACGCTTACGGTAATGTTGATATTAAGCATATTACTGCATTTGATAACGCTGCAGAGCGTATTGTAGGTCTTGTGCCTGAAATGTTTGACAAGGTTTCAAATGCTGTTAATAAAGCAAAAATGGATAAAGTATTCAACACTGCAGTAGCAGGTGTTGAAGCAGAAAAAACTGAGGAAACAGTAACTGAATAATTCTTATTAATTGCCGAAACACATATACTGTTTTGGTGATTGATTATGAAAAATATAATATCTATCTTTCTTGTAATTGCATTATTGTTTAATAGCGGTATGGTAGTCTGCGCTCAAAATCAATTAAAAATTTCTGCTAAATCTGCAGTTGTAATTTGTGCGGATACAGCCGAGGTTGTTTATTCTAAAAATATGAATGAACGATTATCTATGGCGAGTACTACTAAAATAATGACAGCTATTCTGGCACTTGAATATGGAGCAAGCGACGAAAATCATAGAGTTACAACTGATATGATTTCTGTTGAGGGAACTTCTATTGGTCTTCTTGATGGCGATGAGATTTCATTAAAAACGCTCGTTAAAGGTATGTTATTGGAATCTGGCAATGATGCTGCTAATGCTACTGCTTATATTGTAGGTGGTAGTATTTCGCAGTTCGTCGATATGATGAATAATAAGGCAAAAGAAATAGGAATGAATTCAACTGCTTTTGAAACTCCGTCAGGACTTGATGGAGAAAATCACTATTCAACCGCTTTTGATATGGCACTTTTAGGTGCATATGCTATTAAAAATCCTGAATTCAAAAGTATTTGTGCAGACAAAAGTGATGTTGTATATTATGGTAATCCGCCATATAGACGTGTGTTTACTAATCACAACAAACTTTTAGAGCTTTATGATGGTACTTTTGGAATTAAAACGGGATTTACTAAAAAGAGTGGCAGATGTCTTGTGTCATCGGTGGAAAAAGATGGTAAAACTCTTGTTGCAGTTACGCTGAACGCACCTGATGACTGGAATGACCATATTAAAATGTATGATTATGCATTTGAAAGAGTTTTTTCTCATCAGTTAACTGATAGTCTGAATTCTATCAAATTAAAAGTTGTTGGTGGCGTTAAAAATGTTATAAATGTTGAGCCATTATCAAGTATTGAATATACAACGATTGCTTCTCAGTTGAATTATGATAGTAGAATTTATATTGAACAGTTTGTTTATGCTCCCGTATACAAAGGGGATATTGTGGGCAAAATAGAGTTTTATTCAGGCAAAATAAAGTTAGGCGAAGTACCTGTTTGTGCAAAAGAAACTGTTCTAATTAAAAATAGTTAATAAAGGATTTTAGGTGATTATGGCTGATAATAAAATCAGACTTCAAAAATACATCTCTGAATGCGGTGTTGCATCTCGCAGAAAAGCAGAAGAGTTAATCGCAGCAGGCAAAGTAAAGGTTAATGGTAAACCTGCATCTATTGGCGATAAAGTTGACCCAAAGCGTGATACTGTTGTCGTTGCGGGTAAAAAGTTAGTTAAAAGCAAAAAGAACACATATATTATGCTTCATAAACCACGTGGTTTTATAACAACCTTAAGTGATGAGATGGGCAGAAAATGTGTGGCTCAACTTGTTGAAGATGTTGGTACACGAGTATATCCAGTTGGTCGTCTTGACCGTGATTCAGAGGGTTTGTTACTCTTAACTGATGACGGCGAATTTGCAAACGCTCTTACTCATCCAACACACCATGTTCCAAAAACATATAGAGTAACTGTTCGTCCGTCTATCAATGAAGAAAAAATTACAAAACTTACAACAGGTATTGAAATTGACGGTAGAATGACTATGCCATCAGAAGTTCGTGTTATTGAGAAAAAAGAGGGTAGAGTTGTTCTTGAAATTATCATATATGAAGGAAGAAATCGTCAAATCAGAAAAATGTGTGATGCATTAGGACTTGAGGTAGCTCGTCTTAAGCGTACTCAGATTGGCTCAGTAAAACTTGGCATGCTCAAACAAGGCGACTGGCGTAATCTTACGGAAGAAGAAGTTCATAAACTGATAGTTGCATCATCACTTGATAGAAAGAGTAAGTAAAAATGATTTTTTATAAACCTTTAACTAATATTGATAGTATTAAAACTGAATATTCTGATTTCGATTTTGATAATAGTATTTTTGGTATGTATATCGGCATTGACGAAGATGGCAAGAAAGTTGGAAAATGTCTGATGAAGGTTGATGGATATAATTGCTATATTCTAAAACTTGATTGCGATTTTTCGGACAAGCTTCTTGTTGAAGGATTTCTTCGCGCTGCTCTTAATTTCTGTGCTAACAGAGGTGCTTATATGGCGCATTGTGAGATAAATGAAATCAGTAATGTTTTAACATATCTTGGATTTGAAAATAATAACGGAGTATATAGTGGCGATATTCCTACTTTACTAAAGGGTAGTTGTTGCAAATAAATTGGAGTGATATATAATGATTAGAAGTATGACCGGTTTTGGCCGTGCTCAGATGATGATTGATTCTATGAATATTACAGTTGAACTCAGAAGTGTTAATCATCGTTATTTTGAATTTAATTCCCGTGTTCCAAGAAGTTATGGATTTCTTGAGGAAAAACTCAAGAATTTTGTGGGCTCACTTGTTGCACGTGGTAAGGTTGAGTGCTATGTTTCTGTTGAAAATTTAGAGGATAGCGAGGTTGAAATCCTTGTAAATCATTCTCTAGCAAGTTCTTATATCAATGCATTGAACGAACTTGCTGATAGAAATGAGTTGACACTTCGTGATGATTTAGTTCTTTCAACTTTAGCTCGTAATAATGATATTTTCGTGATACATAAGCAAGAAGCGGACGAAGACAGAATTTGGAATGCTGTTAAAACCGTAACAGAAGAAGCAGTTGCTAAATTTGTTTCAATGCGCGAAGTTGAAGGCGAAAAACTTAAAAATGATGTTCTATTCAGAGCAGATGAAATCTTAAAAAAAGTTGCAGTTATTGAGGAACGTTCTCCTGAAACTGTTAAAGAGTATAATGAAAAACTTCTTACACGAATTAATGAGTTTTTGTCAGATGTTCAGGTTGATGAACAGCGTCTTCTTACAGAATGTGCAATTTTTGCTGATAAAGTTGCTGTTGCTGAAGAAACTGTGCGTCTTCGTAGTCATATAGACCAATTAAGACAGTTTATGGACAGCAATGAAGCAATTGGTAGAAAAGTTGATTTCCTTGTACAAGAAATGAACAGAGAAGCAAACACAATCGGCTCAAAAGCACAGGATGTTACAATTGCCCGTAATGTGATTGATATAAAAGCGGAAATTGAAAAAATCCGTGAACAGATTCAGAACATTGAATGAGGTAGCGTATGAAGTTAATTAATGTTGGTTTTGGTAATGCGGTTAATGCAGATAGAGTGATTGCTGTTGTTTCTACTGATTCTGCACCTGTAAAACGAATAATTTCGCAAGCAAAAGATAATCATATGCTTATTGATGCAACACAAGGCAGAAAAACTCATGCTATTTTGATTATGGATAGCGACCATATTGTAGCCACATACCTTAAAGCAGAAACAATTCTCAGCCGTACTGAAAATGCAGAGAATTCGGAGGATACAGACGATGAAAAATAATAAAGGTACCCTTGTACTATTCTCTGGTCCTTCGGGTGTAGGTAAAGATACAGTACTTGAGATTGTTCTTAATAAAGATAAAACACTTCAAAAGTCTGTTTCATGCACAACCCGTGAAATTCGTGAAAACGAAGTTGACGGTAAAGATTATTATTTTATCTCTGTTCCGGATTTTGAACAAATGATAGATAATAACGAAGTGCTTGAATATGCAAAATATGGTAAAAATCTTTACGGTACTCCTAAAGCACCTGTTGATAAATGGTTAGATGAAGGTAAAATTGTTATACTTAAAATCGAAGTTCAGGGTGCAGGAAACATAAAAAAACTTTATCCTGATGCTGTTGGTATTTTTATTTTGCCACCATCAATGGATGAACTTGAAAATCGTCTTCGCTCAAGAGCTACTGAAAAAGAAGAAGATATTCTCAAACGTCTTGAAATTGCTCGCAATGAAATTCAACAGAGCAATAACTACGATTATCTTGTAATTAACGATGACCTTGATAGGGCATCAGAAAATGTTTTAGAAATTTTACACAATATACATAAGTGAGGTAAAAAATATGTTTAATCCAGATTTAAGAAATGTACTCAAAAACAGAACAAGCCGTTATTCTCTTGTAACTGCAGTAGCAAAACGTGCAAGAGAAATTTCAGGCGAGGCACAAGAAAATGGCGAAATTCTTAACGAAAAACCAGTTAGTATTGCTCTTGATGAAATCATTGGTGGTAAATACGAAATAGTTGAGCCAGAAGAAATCAGAAATATATAATTAAAATTAAATAAAAATAAGCAGAGGGGGCAGTATATGAAAGACTTAACGATTGCAAAAGTTGCCGTTGAAAATACGGCATATTCTTTTGATATGTTATTCGATTATTCTGTTCCCGATTCTTTATGTAATGAAGTTTGCGCAGGTAAACGAGTTTTAGTTCCATTTGGTACATCATCAAAAAAACGAGTTGGCATTGTCTTTGCTGTAAATAAAGTTGAATGCAGTGAAAAAAGACTAAAAAAAATCGATAGTATTCTTGATGATGAACCATTGCTTTCATATGAAATGTTGAAAACGGCAAATTTTGTACGTGAAAGATGTTTTTGTACATACTTTGAAGCATGCAAAATGTTTTTGCCGTTAGGTTTTTCAATGTCTGTAAGTGTTTTATATGCCGTAAATTCTGAATATACAGATGTCATTACTGATGAAAAAGAAAAAATAGTTTTTGATTATCTAGTTGACAAAAATACTTACATAAAAAGTGAAACAATTGCAAAAGTGTGTTCACTTACAAAAGTTGATGAAATACTTGATACTATGGTGTCAAAAGGTATCTTGTTGCGAAATGTTGATGCACAGAGAAGAACAGGTGATGCCACTGTTAAAATGGTTCGTTTGAAAGTTGAAGATGATTTTTCTGAATTTGGCAAATTAACTGCAAAACAGAAAGATGTTATTAAAGTCCTTACGGATGTAGGTGTAGCATCAGTAAAAGAAATCTGTTATTTTACAGGTTATACAAATGCGGTTGTATCTGCTCTGGAAAGTAAGGGAATTGTCGAAATCTTTGATAGCGAGGTATATCGTTCGCCATACAGTGATGTTGATGACCCAGAGTGCAAAGAAATAATTTTGTCAGATGAACAAAATGATGCGTTTAATGGTCTTCTTTCGTTATATAATGATGATTCTGCTAAAGGCGCATTACTTTATGGTGTTACTGGTAGCGGCAAAACACAAGTCTATCTTAAGTTGATTGATGAGGCATTGAAAGGCGATAAAGGAATTATAGTTATGATTCCCGAAATTTCGTTAACACCACAACTTCTTTCGATTTTTTACGAGAGATATGGTAGAAAAGTTGCAGTACTTCACAGTGCTTTATCATTAGGTCAGCGTCTTGATGAGTGGAAACGAATTAAGCGTGGCGAAGCAAAGATTGTTGTTGGCACTCGTTCTGCGGTATTTGCTCCTTTTGATAAAATCGGACTTATTATTATCGATGAAGAACAAGAACATACATACAAATCTGAAATGACTCCGCGTTACCACGCTCGTGAGGTAGCATCATACCGAATCGGTTGCCATAAAGGATTGTTATTATTATCATCTGCAACACCATCTATTGACACTTATACTAAAGCAAAAAATGGTGCCTATTCATTATTTAAACTAAGTAATCGTTACGGCGATGCGGTATTACCAGTTGTTGAAACTATAGATACTACATATCAAAGCGATATGGTGCTTGAAAATGTAAGTAAAAAGTTAGCTGATGAACTCAAAACAAATCTTGAGAGTGGTAAACAGAGCATTTTGTTACTTAACAGACGCGGTTATAATACTTATGTTTCATGTACAGAGTGTGGTACTGTTGCGACTTGCCCGAATTGTAGTATTTCAATGACATATCACATTAAAAATGGTCGTCTTATGTGCCATTATTGTGGTTATTCTGTTCCATATTCTAAAAAATGTGATAACTGCAAGAATGATACCCTTAAGTTTGTAGGTGCTGGTACTCAAAAGTTAGAAGAAGAATTGAAACTTATTGTACCTGATGCCCGCGTTTTAAGAATGGATACTGATACTACTAATTCTCGATATTCTTATGAAGAGAATTTCAGCAGTTTTGGTAAAGGCGATTATGATATTCTCGTTGGTACTCAAATGGTTGCAAAGGGGCTTAATTTTGAGAATGTTACTCTTGTGGGCGTTTTAAGTGTTGACCAAATGCTGTTTAATGATGATTATAAAAGTGGCGAGCGTGCATTTGATTTAATTACTCAAGTTGTTGGCAGAAGTGGTCGCGGTAAATCGCCTGGCAAAGCGTTTATTCAAACTGCGTATTTAGATAGCGAAATAATCTGTCTTGCCAAAGAGCAGGATTATGAATCTTTCTATAATATTGAAATTGATATGCGAAAACAAATGGTGTATCCGCCATTTTGTGATTTATGTGTTATAGGTGTTTCAGGTTTGAATGAATATGCTGTAAATAATTTTGCAGTTGAATTACTGAATAAAATTAAACAGGTTCATTCAGAAGATTATTCTGACCTTAAAATAATTGTTTTAGGTCCGGTTGCACCACGTGTTTCAAAAATTGGTGGTAAATTCAGAAATAGAATTATCATTAAATGCAGAAATGATAAAAAGTTCCGTGAAATGATTAGTAAAGTAATTAAAGATAATGATAAAAATAAAAACAATATAAGTATTTATGTTGATATAAATCCTGAAAGTTTAATGTAGGAGAAGGTTAAAAATGGCTATAAGAAATATAAGAACTGATGAGGACTCAATCTTAAGAAAAAAGAGTAGAGAAGTTGAAAAGTTTGATGACAGATTATTCCAACTTCTTGATGATATGGCCGATACAATGTATAGTGCTGATGGTGTAGGTCTTGCGGCAGTTCAAGTTGGCGTTTTAAGACGCGTTGTTATTATTGATATTGGCGAAGGATTAATGGAACTCATTAATCCTGAAATTGTTGAAGAAGATGGAATTCAATGTGATGTTGAGGGGTGTCTTTCATTACCGGGTAAACAAGCATATACAATGCGCCCTATGTCTGTAACTGTTAAAGCACAGAACCGCAATGGTAATTGGTGTGTTTATAAAGGTACAGGACTTAAAGCAAAAGCATTCTGTCATGAAATTGACCACCTTGATGGAATTTTATATGTTGATAAAATTGCAACTCAAGATGAAGTTGACCAGTATGCTGAAAAAAGTGAGTGATATTTAATGAAAATTATTTTTATGGGAACACCTGAATTTTCTGTTCCTTGTCTTGAAGCATTAGTTAATTCAAAAAATGAAGTTGTTGGTGTGTTTACGCAACCTGATAAGCCAAAAGGTAGAGGTTATGAGTTAACTCCTCCGCCTGTAAAAGTCTGTGCACTTAAATACAATATTCCTGTTTTTCAACCTGTTTCAATGAGAGACGGTCAGGCGCTTGAAATTATAAATTCATTGAATCCTGATTTAATTATTGTTGTTGCTTTTGGAAAAATCTTGCCTAAAGAGATTCTTGAAAGTGTTAAATATGGGTGCATTAATATTCATGCTTCACTTTTGCCAAAACTTCGTGGTGCAGCTCCAATTCAATGGAGTATTATTAATGGCGAGACAGAAACTGGTGTTACCTCAATGCAGATGGATGTGGGACTTGACACAGGGGATATGCTTATCAAAAAAAGCATTCCTATTACCGAGAATATGAATGCAGGCGAGTTGCATGATGCTTTATCTTTGATGGGAGCAGAAGTGTTGATTGAAACAATTAATAATATTGATATTCTTAATCCACAAAAGCAGAATGACGAGTTATCAAACTATGCCCCAATGCTCTCAAAAGAACTTTGCCCTATCGATTTCTCAAAATCCGCACAAGAAGTTCATAATAAAATTCGTGGATTATATCCATGGCCTGTAGCTACAACAAAAATTAATGGAAAAAACTATAAAATTCACAAATCCCAAATTTTATCAGAAAAATTTGAAGGAAAAATCGGCGAAATTGTAGATAATAATAACCGACTTATTGTTTTATGTGGCGATGGTTCTTGCGTTGAATTATTGGAAATTCAGGCAGAAGGTAAAAGAAAAACTGACACAGCAAGTTTCTTAAGAGGTCATAAAATTGAAAAAGGAACAATAATCGGAGGTTAAAATGAACTATTTCTCATATTATTATCTCTCAAACTATTATTATTTAATATTGGTTGTACCTGTATTAATCATTTCCCTAATTGCATCTGCACGCGTAAACTCATATTTTAAGAAGTATTCAAGTGTTTTATCATCGCGTAATCTTACAGGTGCACAAGCAGCTTTTGAAGTTTTAAGACATTATGGAATTACAAATGTACAGATTGAGCGAGTAAATGGTAATCTTACTGACCATTATGACCCAAGAACAAATGTTATAAGATTGTCAGATAGTGTGTATAACTCAACATCTGTTGCGGCTATTGGTGTTGCCTGTCATGAAGCAGGACACGCGGCGCAATATGCCCAAAACTATGCGCCAATTAAAATAAGAAACTTTGTTTTACCCGCTGCTAATCTTGGCTCTAAAGCAGGTTTTCCACTTGCATTAATTGGCTTCTTTCTTAATTTTGAAATACTTGCTATTGCTGGTATTGTATTTTTCTCATTCGCTGTTTTATTTCAACTTGTAACATTACCAGTTGAATTTAATGCAAGTAAAAGGGCATTAGATGTTATTAGCGATGCAGATATTTTAAGTGTAGATGAAAAAGTAGGTGCTAAAAAGATTCTTACTGCTGCTGCAATGACTTATGTTGCCGCACTTGCGGTAAGTATTGCGAACTTACTTCGACTTATATTAATGTTTAACAGAAAAAGAAGATAAATTATGGATGACAGATTTATTGCTTATAAAATACTAAATAAAATTGAACGTGATAAAGCATATTCAAACATTGCAGTTGACACTGTTCTAAATCAGAACGACGTGTCTTCTGCACCTTTTGTTTGTGCACTTGTATACGGAGTTATTGAAAGAAAAATTACTCTTGATTATTATTTATCACAATTTCTCACTCAACCGATTAAAAAGTTAAACCCGCAAGTGCTTACTATACTGCGAATGGGCGTTTATCAGTTGAAGTATATGGATAAAGTGCCTGTTTCTGCGGCGGTTAACGAAAGCGTCAAATTGTCTAAAAAAGTAAAATGTGCTTTCGCTTCAGGGCTTATTAATTCAGTTTTAAGAAAAATTGCATCAAATGAAATACTGCTTCCAAACACAAATAATAAAATTTATGATTTAAGTATTACATATTCTTGTCCTGATAATCTTGTTAATCATTTTGTAAACGATTATGGTTATTTAAAGGCTGAAGAAATACTTAAAGCATCTATAGGTTCAGTGCCTGTATTTTTGCGCGTAAATACTTTAAAGATTAAATCTAATGACTTAATTAAAGAGCTGGCAAAAGAGGGTATAACAACAAAATCGTGTGGAAACGGCACAGCTCTTGAAGTAGTTGACGGTGGAGCAGTTTTCAAAACAGAAGCATATAAAAAAGGCTATTTTCACGCACAAGATTTGGCATCACAAGATTGCATTACCAATTTTGCTCCTGAAATGAATGATGTTGTATTTGATATGTGTGCAGCTCCAGGTGGTAAATCATTTACAATGGCCGAAATGATGGAAAATCAAGGCGAAATATATTCGTTTGATTTGTATGACCATAAAATTAAACTTATAAATGATGGTGCAAAGCGTCTTGGAATTAGTATTATCAATGCTCAAATCAGCGATGCATCTGTATATAATCCCGATTTGCCAAAAGCGGACAAAATCCTTTGCGATGTACCTTGCGCAGGTTTAGGTGTAATTCGTAGAAAGCCTGAAATCAAGTATAAGGATTTCCAGTTTGTTGACAAATTATGTGAATTGCAATATAATATTTTAGAAAATTCCGCAAAGTACTTAAAAGAAAAAGGTGTAATTATGTATTCAACTTGTTCTTTAAGTAACAAAGAAAATGCAGAAGTTTGTAGTAGATTTCTTGCGGAACACAAGGATTTCAAAAACGGGGGAATGGTTACTGTATTTCCTCATGAAAAGGGCTCGGATGGTTTCTTTTATGCAAAACTTATTAAGGAATAATATTTATGCTTAAAGATATACGCTCGTTAAGTTATGACGAATTATCAAATGATATACTAGATTTAGGCTTTCCTAAATTTCGTGTTAATCAAATATTTTCATGGGTTCACGAAAAATGTGTATTTTCTTTTGAAGAAATGACCAACATTTCAAAAGATATGAGGGCTAAACTTTCCGAATATTTTACATTTAATAATTGCAAAATTAACACAAAGTTGGTCTCAAATATTGATGATACTGTAAAATACCTTTTTGAGTTTCCTGATGGCGAATATGTTGAAAGTGTAGTTATGAAATATAAATACGGCTACTCTATATGCATTTCAACTCAAGTTGGTTGTAAAATGGGCTGTACTTTCTGTGCATCTGCAATAGGTGGATTTGTTCGTCAATTGACGGCAGGGGAAATGCTCGCGGAAATATATACTGCTCAAAAAGATTTGAATATTAAAATTAATCATATGGTGCTTATGGGCACAGGCGAGCCACTAGATAATTACGATAATGTAATGAAAATGCTTTCACTCATTACTGATGAAAAAGGGCAAAACATGAGTATGCGCCACATTTCGTTGTCAACTTGTGGCGTTGTACCGAAAATTTATGATTTAGCTGATAAGAGATTAGGTCTAACGTTATCTGTTTCATTACATGCTCCAAATAATGAAATTCGTTCAAAATCAATGCCTATTAATCATAAATATGATATTGAGGAACTTCTTAAAGCATGTAAATATTATACTGACACAACAAGCAGAAGAATTTCTTTTGAATATGCTATGATTAAAGATTTTAATGATGGCGACGAATGTGCATTAGAGTTGGCAAAAAAATTAAAAGGAATTCTGTGTCATGTAAACTTAATTCCAGTTAATAATGTTCGCGAAACTGAGTATATTAAAAGTTCAGTTGAGCGACAAAAGAAATTTATAGATATTCTGGCTTCAAGAGGTATTACTGCAACTGTACGCCGTACACTTGGCAGTGATATTAATGCTTCTTGTGGTCAACTTCGAGCATCAAAGAAAAATAAGTAGGTGAGTCTTTGAAAATTGTAGCTAAAACCGATATTGGGTTGAGACGTGATTCCAACCAGGATTCATACGCTTCAGGCGAACTTTTTGGTTCAGTTGCATGGGCAGTAGTGTGTGATGGTATGGGGGGCGTTGAAGGCGGTAGTTTAGCGAGTCAAATCGGTGTTGATGTTATTTCAGAAAGAATTAAATCATTATATCGTGAGGATATGTCCGTTAATTCTATAAGAAATATGCTTACATCTGCAATTACCGCAGCTAATATTAAAATTTATGAAACAAGTAAAACTGACGTTGGCTTTGAAGGAATGGGCACAACAGTTGTATCCGTAATTGTTGCTGACAATGTTGTGTATGTTGCACACTTAGGAGACTCAAGAGCCTACGTGTTGTCAGATGATAATCTTTATCAATTAACTAAAGACCACTCTGTTGTGCAAGAATTGGTTGATAGTGGGGTTATCACGAAAGAAGAAGCTGCTTCTGACCCAAGAAAAAATATTATTACTCGTGCTCTTGGCGTGGGTGATGATGTTCACATTGATTTTGCGGCAGAAGATATAAAAGATAATGACATTGTAGTTTTGTGTACTGATGGTTTAACAAACTTTGTCAGTGAAAAAACCATATGCGAATTCGCTAAAGGTAATTTTGATGATTTTGCTGAATGTCTTGTTAATGAAGCCAATGCTAATGGCGGCGGAGACAACATTACAGTAGTAGCTATTACTGATTAATTCGTGTGAAGGGAGTTAAAATTATGGAAAACTTTTGTGGCAAACGTCTTGACGGTAGATATGAAATAAGAGAAATAATCGGCGTAGGCGGAATGTCTGTTGTATATAAAGCTTATGATAATATTGATGATAGAATTGTTGCTATTAAAATTTTAAAAGATGAATATCTTACAAACGAGGATTTTAAGAGAAGATTCAAGAACGAGTCAAAAGCAATTGCGGTTCTTTCACATCCTAACATTGTTCGTGTTTACAATGTTAGTTTTGGCGACCGCTTACAGTATATTGTAATGGAATATGTTGATGGTATTACACTTAAAGAATATATTGAGCAACAAGGTGTAATAAACTGGAAAGAAGCAGTTCATTTTATGGGACAAATACTTGCTGCACTTCAACATGCTCATGATAAGGGCATTGTGCATCAGGATATTAAACCACAGAATATTATGCTTTTACAGGATGGCACAATTAAGGTTGCTGACTTCGGTATTGCAAGATTCAGCAGACTTGACTCTGACACTACATCTGAAAATGCAATTGGCTCTGTTCATTATATCAGTCCTGAACAGGCGAGAGGCGAGATGACTGACGATAAAGCAGACATTTATTCTGTTGGTGTTGTTATGTATGAAATGCTTACAGGCAAACTTCCGTTCCAGTCAGATAGTGCAGTTTCTGTTGCCATTATGCAACTCCAACAAGACCCAAAACGACCAAGAGATATTATTCCTACACTTCCTTTAGGTCTTGAGCAGATAACAATTCGTGCTATGCAGAAAAATCCTAATGACAGATACGGTTCTGCAGCTGAAATGCTTATGGATATTAACGAATTCAAGCGTAATCCGGCTGTTAAGTTTAACTACACATATTTTGTTGACAAAGAACCAACTAAATATGTTGGTGCATCATCAAATAATTCAAGAAGAGTTGCAAATATTCGCGACGAATCAAATAATGGTAGCGAAACAAAATCAATTAATAAAACAACAGCAATCATGTTAGGTGCTATTGCGGGTGTTGTTGTTCTTGCTCTTATTATTGCTGGTATATTTGTTGGTTTAAGTAATCAAAAAGTAGAAGTGCCAAACTTTGTAAACCTCAATTATTATGAAGAGATTGAGAATAACAAAGAATATACTGATAAATTCAAGTTTGTAATTGAGATTAATGAAAATTCAACCCTCGATGACGGCACGGTGCTTGAGCAAACTCCATCAGCAAGTGAAAAAGTTAAAAAGGGTTCTGAAATTAAACTTGTAATTGTACAGAAAAACAACGTAGTTATTGATTCTTCAATTCTTGGTATGAATGAAGAATCAGCAAAAAGTCATCTTATGAGTCGTGGACTTATTCCTACAATAAAGTATGAGTATTCTGAAACTATTGCACCTGGTCTTGTTTTGAAAACATCTCCTGAAGTTGGCTCATCTGTAAAAATTGGTGGCGAAGTAATTGTTTATGTTGCAACTGATAAAGAAGAAACTGTTAAAGTTCCACTTCTTGAAGGTTGTGAGAAAGAAATTGCAGAACAACTTCTTAATTCTGCAGACTTGGTTTTAGGTACTGTTACAGAAGTTAATAGTGATTTAGAAAAAGGTGTTGTTGTTAAACAAAGTATACCAAAAGACGAGTCAGTGCCTGTTGGCTCAAAGATTGATATTGAAGTAAGTAATGGTATTCCTGCGGAATCTTCAGTTGATATTAAGGTGAATCTTCCTGCGGTTAATAAATCAGGTGTA
>CALCBQ010000020.1 GCA_937897215.1 uncultured Clostridia bacterium
AAAACTTCGTTTTGATGATATGCAATTCCTTGCGGAATTGATGATATACAATGCTTCGCATTGATTTCAACAAAATTATATGTTACAATTTTGTTGAAAAGGAAGTGAAATCAATGCCTAAGAACTATTTGCTTGTTTATTCAGAGCAACTTGCAACTGATATTGAATTGCTTTGACAAAATACTAAAGCACCGTCGAACACACTTTTTCAGATTCGTAAAAGTTCGAGTAGTGTATATGCAAATATTCGTGAAGCAAATTATGGTCAAAGCAGGGCAGATATGCTTTCTAAGTTTGAAATTGCATTAAAAGAATGTAGTGAAACTGAGGGTTGGTTACAACTTTTATTCAACACAAAATCTATTGATGAAGATACACATAAAAAGAATAGAAATCTTTGTGGGCGTATAAGAAGAATGTTGATTGCAAGTTGTAAGACTCTTAAAGATAAATAAAGGGGTGTTACGTTTAATGAACAACAAAACTAAAAAGAATATTAAAATCATTTTAATTTTACTTGTTGTTTTAGTTTTTGGCGCATTGGCTATTTATGGTGCAATTGTTGGCTTGTTTTCATATTTGGACAGTACGGTTGAACCGACTAATTCTGATTTGCTCGTAACTGCTATGGGTAATTTTACTTCAGAAGAACATTATAGATATGGTTGGTGGCAAGACGGTGGCACCTACTCAAAATATACATATAAATCAACTAAAGTTAATAATGAATATTTATCCCAAATTACAGAAAGTGATGTTGAAGAAATTAAACTCAATGTTTCTGAGTTTGAGCTTTGGGTTTCATCATCGAAGGATAGCGAAAACGAAGAGGATAAATCGCTTTATGAAAATTATGATTTTGATGTGTCAATAATTGATACAAATGATTATTGGTTTATTGAATATGACGAAGAAGATACAAGAGATTTTGAATTGTTTATCTTTGATACAGATACAAAAGTATTGTATGGTTTTAACTATTCAATTTGATTTGTATAAAATTTCATTTATGTAATTATTATAAATTCAAAATTGTTTTATGGTTCTAAAATGAGACGTACTGCCAAAAACAAAAAGACTTCTTCGGAAGTCTTTTTTCAATGAAATTCGCCTGTGGCGAGTGAAATATGCTAACGCATATGAAATAGCTACGCAATGAAATATTTGCTTAGCAAATGTTATGGGCGAATTTTATTTCACTTTCTGCTTTGGCAGAAAATTTCATAATCCGTAAGGATTATTTCATATGGCGTAGCCATATTTCATTTTATAAGGACACCCGCACCCGATTGTAATTTCATATTTTATGTGATACAATCAGTTTGATAAATAAGAATTTGTAGAGGTAGTTTTATGGAAAATAAAGAATGTTGGTTAGAATGGGCAATTGAATTACAAAGTTTAGCACAAGCAGGCTTAACATATGGTAAAGATGTTTATGATAAGGAACGCTATGAAAGAATTAGAGAGATTTCTGCAGAAATGCTTTCTTATAAATCAGGCATTTCAACAGAAAAGGTGAAAGACCTTTTTTGCAATGAAAATGGATATCAAACCCCTAAAATTGATACAAGAGCAGCAATTTTTGAAAATGACAAAATATTGCTTGTTCAAGAAAATAATGGTAAATGGTCTATGCCAGGTGGTTGGGTTGATGTGAATGTTTCTGTCGGAGATAATGTTATTAAAGAAGTAAAAGAAGAATCTGGATTAGATGTGAAAATTGATAAAGTTATTGCTGTTCAAGATAGAGCAAAGCATAATTTACCTGTATATGCATATGGTGTTTGCAAAGTTATTGCACAATGTTCAGTAATTGGTGGAAACTTTGAACCTAATATTGAAACAACTGGTTTTCAATATTTTGCAGAAGATGAATTACCTGAATTGGCAACAGAAAAAAATAATGAAGAACAGATAAGAATGTGTTTTGAAGCCTATCATTCTGAAAATTGGAAAACAATATTAGAATAACAAATTCCAATTCGTCGAACTCCGGTTCTAAAGTGAGACGTACTGCCAAAAAATTCCAAGTCTTCGGACTTGGAATTTTTTTATCCAAGCCGACAGGCTTGGTATATCATCACGCGTCAGCATGTATATCATCAATAACGGCAATGCCGTTATTGTATCTCATCACACCGTAGGTGTGTATCTCTGTCGGCTTGATGATACGCAATGCTTTGCTTTAGGTTTTCAAAACTTCCTCACAAAACTACATCTTTTGCACAGTTCTTCCTGTGCTGTACGATTAGAAAATCCGCTATAAATCCTTTGTGCTTTTGGGGAGTTTATAATTTCTTCTAAATCTTTTTCAAAAATATTACCAAGATTTATTTCGCCGTTATTGTCAAGGCAACAGGGGACAACCGTGCCGTCGGCCAAAATTCCAATCTGGTCGCGAAGTCCGTAACAGAAAACTTTTTCGTTTATATCATTGTTTTCAAGTGTAGGCCAGTCAAACTTATCCCCATATTGAATATAGATTTTTTCGCCGATTCGTGTGCCGTTTCGCTCAACTACCCAAGGTTTCGGAAAATAATTTTCAAGAACACTTAAAATTTTATCATTCAAACTATCTTTACCACCGTTGTTCCAAAGCCTGAGAACAACGATTTTTTCATTTTCGGCACTTTTTGCATATTCAAAACAATCATTTAAGTAGTTTTCAAAAGCGTTTTTGTTCTCATTCGCCTCGAATGAGTGGAGAGAAATCACAGTTTTGTAATGAGAATTTGATTTCAAAAGAATACCTTTATTTTTACTTAAAAGAGTGCCGTTTGTAGTGATAATTACCTTAAAATTCATATCTTCGGCAATTCTCAAAAATGTTTCAAGGTCAGGGTGGCAAAGTGGCTCCCCAAGAAGATGAAAATAAATGTAATCAGCATAATCTTTGATTTTTTCTAATACTGTTTTGAACTCATCTGTATTCATTCTTTTGGGACTTCTTTTAGTGCCTGGACAAAACGAGCATCTAAGATTACAAATATTTGAAATCTCAACATATACTTTTGCAAATCTTTTCATTTCTTCGCCTCCCTTGTTTTGTAATTATACCATATTTCGTACAGATAATAAACAATTATTATTGAAAGAAATATTTATATATGATAAAATATTGTAAAAAACAAGGTGCGTTTTGTATTTTAATGCATAACAAAATAAAAAAAGAACACGATTATTATTTATGAAACCAACAGATTGAGGTTGGGATAAATTAATGTTTGAAAAGGTGATTCCAATGTGCAATTTTTCTGTAACAATATAAAACAACTGACACTATATTACTAAGGAGAAATTGTTATGAAATTAAAATTATTGAAAAAATTAACTAGTTTTTTATCAATTACTATCTGTTTAACTTTGATGTTTTCTATAACCGTTTTTGCACTTCCACAAAATGAATTAATTATTTATGACGGTGTTACTTTTGAAAATGAAGAAGCTGTTGAAATGTATAAAGAACTGGATGAAGCACAAAAAAGCACTTTTAAAAATAATAGCGATTTAATTGTCTTATCAATTAGTGAAAAAATGGAAACGGAGATTTCAAATGGGAACACATCTTCTCGTTCGGTAATATCCCCTAGTATATTAAACGGCAGAATATCAGTATCAACTAATAGTCAACGTACCAGTTATTATATTAGTTTGTATGTGGATTGGGATATAGCTCCCGGAGTCTTTTTAAAAGATAAGATAGGCGTTTCATGGGCAGGAAATAGTGCTCTTTTAAGTTCGCGCTGTTATAGAAGAACTACTAACGGTGGGTATGTTCAAGATTCATCTATGTTACTTGCAGAAGTTGGAAATAATGCATTCGTATCATATCAACTTGATGATTATTATAGTGGATATTATCTTTATGTTCAGATAAGTGAGGCCTCCCAATCGGGACTTCATAATATTACTGGAGGTTATGCACATAAGACTTTTGGAATTTCAGGTGTTACTGCCGGAGTTGATAGTGCAAAAACACTTAGTTTTAGTGCAGCATTTGGAACAACTTTTAATACAATGAGTCCAGTATATACCAGTTCATACCTCAGTTAGGTGGTGTTTTGAATGAATAATAATTTATTGAATTTTTTTAAGAAAGTTGTAACTTTTTTACTCATATTAGTCGGAGGATACATTGTAGTTTTCATATCTCCATTATTGACAACTGAGTATGTTGAATATATGGCAATTTGTCTTGCTATTATTTTCCACGCAGCAGTAGTTTATTTAGCGTTAACTAAAAGTAAATAATATTTCTTTAAACAACCGTCGCCTATGTATAATAGGTGACGGTTGTTTTTTTGTAAAGATGTTTAAAATTTAGTTTTTATAGTATGTAGCTTTATTTACATTATATTGTTTTTATGTTAAAATTGTTTTGGGTGATTTTATGAAACTTATAGTTTGTCTTGACGACAAAAACGGTATGCTTTTTAACAAGCGTCGTCAGAGTCGTGATAAGATTTTAATTGATAATATGCTTGAATTTTGTAAAGGCGAAAGACTTTACACGAATGAGTATTCATCTGCACTTTTTCCTAACAATTCTGTAGTAATCTGCAAAGATTTCGAAAATATTGAAAATGGTTTTGTTTTTGCAGAAAATATTCTTCCAAATGAAGAAAATATTGAAGAAATAATAGTATATAAATGGAATAGGGTGTACCCTGCAGATACTTATTTTAACATTTCTCTTGATAACTGGAGTTTAGTCGAAACAGTAGATTTTATAGGCTCATCTCACGAAAAAATTACAAGAGAAAGATATGTGAGGTAATTATGAAAAGAAATTTATCAATAATCAGTTTAATTTTTGTAATATTACTTACTTTTACCGCTTGTGGTGGCTCGCTTGTTAATGGTGACATTTTCCCCGAGCCAGAAATCACTACAACAGAAAACACACAAAATACAACTGTAACACTTAAAGATATTCCTGAATATTCAGGTAGCCCATACATAGCAATCAATAATAATCAACCGTCGTTTACAAGTGATGACTACACTACAACTGCATTTGAAAAGTATGCAGAGTTAGACTCACTTGGTCGTTGTGGTGTAACTTATGCTTGCGTTGGTGTTGAGATTATGCCGACAGAAGACAGAGGTAGTATCGGTCAGGTTAAGCCTACTGGTTGGGTAACTGCAAAATACGATTTTGTTGACGGCAAATATCTGTATAACAGATGCCACTTAATCGGATTTCAGTTGACAGGGGAGAATGCAAACACACAAAATCTTATTACAGGCACTCGTTATATGAATACAGAGGGTATGTTGCCTTTTGAAAATATGATTGCCGATTATGTAAAAGAAACTGAAAATCACGTTTTATACCGAGTAACACCGATTTTTGATGGGGAAAACCTTGTTGCAAGTGGTGTGCAGATGGAAGCGTATTCTGTTGAAGATAACGGCGACGGCATTTGCTTTAATGTGTATTGCTATAATGTGCAACCAGGTGTTAAAATCGACTACGCAACAGGCAAAAGTCAGTTAGATACCGAAACTACCACCAAGGCAGAAGATGATGTGAATGCGTCACAGTTTGTGCTTAATACATCATCAAAGAAAATACATAAACCAACCTGCTCAAGTGTTGAAAAAATGAGTGAAAAGAATAAAAAGACCGTCAGTGGAACAGAAATTAAATCTTACCTTAATGACGGCTATGAATACTGTGGAAATTGTTTTTAAGGGGTAAAATTATGCCATATTTATTTGCACACTTTAAAGAAAAAATCACACCTGACGGCGAACAAGTCTATTTTGGAATAAGCCGTGATGGTCTAAATTGGGAAAAAGTCAATGACGGAAACCCTGTATTAACTGCAAATCTTGGCGAAAAGGGTTGTCGTGATATCGAAATCGTGCGACTTCATATGGGAGGATTCGTAATTTTAACAACTGACCTTTGTATTGCAAATCGTTATGACGAGAATTTGCATCTTGACTGGTCTAATGTGAACCGAACAGGTAGCAAATGGCTTCGTATGTGGAA
>CALCBQ010000021.1 GCA_937897215.1 uncultured Clostridia bacterium
CGACCTTCAGAGTCGGAGTCTGACGCTCTATCCAACTGAGCTACAAGCGCAAATTTAATGCGGAATGCATAATGCGTAATGCGTAATTGTTATATCAGTTGGATTGTTTTAATTACGAATTACGAATTATTATTCAGATTTAAACATTAAATCTGAATAATACAATATCTCCGTCTTTCATAACGTATTCTTTGCCTTCAGAACGAACAAGTCCTTTTTCCTTGGCTGCTTGCATTGTGCCGTTTGCCATAAGGTCGTCAAAGTGGATTACTTCTGCACGGATAAATCCACGCTCAAAGTCAGTATGAATTTTACCTGCTGCCTGTGGTGCTTTTGTGCCTTTTTTAATTGTCCAAGCACGAACTTCAGGCTGACCTGCTGTTAAGTATGAGATAAGTCCTAAAAGGTTGTATGAACGCTGAATAAGTAAGTCAAGACCACCTTGCTCAATGCCTAAATCTGCAAGGAACATTTCTTTTTCTTCTTTATCAAGTTCTGCAATCTGTGCTTCAAGTTCTGCGCAGATTGGAAGTGTTTCTGCACCCTCTGCCTCGGCAAGTTTGCAAACTGCGTTGTATCGTGCATTGTCTTTAATATTGTTAGCGAAATCTTCTTCGCTCATATTACAAGCATAAATTACTGGTTTTGACGAAAGAAGTGCAATGGTAGAGAGAATTTCACGCTCTTCGTCATCCATTTCAACTGCACGAGCGTTGACACCATTTTCTAACTCACCACGAAGTCTTTTAAGGAAATCAAGTTCTTTCTGAAGTGATTTGTCGCCTTTCAAATCCTTTTCAACCTTTGTAATTCTTCTGTCGAGAATTTCAACGTCAGAGAGAATAAGTTCAAGGTTGATTGTTTCAATATCACGCTGTGGGTCAATACTGCCTTCAACGTGAATAATATCATCATTATCAAAGCAACGAACAACGTGAATGATTGCGTCAACCTCGCGAATGTGAGAAAGGAATTTATTACCAAGACCTTCGCCCTTTGATGCGCCTTTTACAAGACCTGCAATATCAACAAATTCGATTGTAGCGGGAGTAATTTTTGCAGGATTATACATTTCTGCAAGTTTGTCAATTCTGTAATCAGGCACTGCAACAACGCCAACGTTTGGCTCGATTGTGCAGAAAGCATAGTTTGCAGACTGTGCGCCCGCGTTTGTAATCGCATTAAAAAGTGTACTTTTGCCTACATTTGGCAAACCAACGATACCAAGTTTCATTTAACTCATCCTTAAATATAAATTTCCAAAAATGTATTATACACTATTGCAGTAGATTTTTCAATAGTGTATAATTCATATTGTATGTAGGGATTCCCCTCCCTCATTGAGGGAGGTGGCATTTTCGCAAGAAAATGACGGTGGGAGTATGCATGTTACTCCCCCAGTCTGCTTCGCAGACAGCCCCCTCAAAGATGGGGCGGAAAGGGCTTATTAAATTATGGAACAATTTTCTCGTACTGAAAGATTGATTGGTAAAGAAAATCTTGAAAAAATAAAGAATAAAAATATCATAATTTTTGGGCTTGGTGGTGTTGGCTCTTACGTGGCTGAAGCTTTGGCTCGTTGTGGCGTTGGCAAAATGACAGTTGTTGACAAGGACACAGTTGATATTACAAATATTAATCGTCAGTTATATGCTTTACACTCCACCATTGGCAGAAACAAGGCAGATGTGGCAAAAGAGCGTATTCTTGACATAAATCCAACTTGTGAAGTTACACCAATCGTTAAGATGTATCTACCCGAAAATGCAGAGGAATTTAACCTTTCACAATACGATTATATTATTGATGCCATTGACAACGTAACTGCAAAAATTGACCTTGCGATGAAATCTCAAGAATTGAATATACCTATCATATCTTCAATGGGTACAGGCAATAAACTTGACCCTACTGCTTTTAAGATTACGGATATTTACAAGACTGATACTTGTCCTCTTTGCCGAGTTATGCGTAGGGAATTAAAAGCGAGAAATGTTAAAAAATTAAAAGTGCTTTATTCAACGGAAATCCCTAAAAATGATGGCGAAAGAACACCTGCAAGTATTTCATTCGTGCCAAGTGTTGCAGGGCTTATTATTGCAGGAAGTGTTATTGAAGATTTGCTTAAATAGTGTAAATCTGTGCACTCCATAACACATCTTGACTAAAAAGTTAAAAGTGTTAGAATATTATCAATAAATCAAATGAGGGGATTTTTATGAGCAGTTTTGAAAATTTAAGAATAGTTGATAACTTTTATCAGACATCTTTGTTCTTTCCAATGCCAACAGTTGTAATCAGTACACTTTGTGAAGACGGAACAACAAACTTAGGACCATATTCACTTGTTCAACCATATTACGTTGCAGGTAAAGATTATTATGCAATGCTTCTTTGTTGCAGAAATTCGTCAAATACCGCACAAAATATTCTTCGCAACGGTAAATGTGCGCTTAACTTTATTGACGATAACCCAAAAACTTTTAAAGAGGCAGTAAAACTCTCTTGGCCGGGGGACAAACCTGAAGAAAAAATGCCAAAATGCAACTTCAAACTTGAAAAGAGTATGCTCCATGAAGAAACAGGGGAAACACGCCCAATGGTTTTAACTGATGCTATTGAAGTTATTGAATGTACTTGGGTGCGTGAGCTTGATGGTGCTGATAAAGATATGGCAGGGGAGCTTAACGGCTATGAAGGTCCATATCACGATTTTAATGGTATTACAAGTAAATTTGGTGCTCACTTTATCTTGAAAATTGACAAAATCCTTATGAAGAAAAAATATAGCGATGCTATTATCAATGGGGTTAAAGCAAAGGATTTCCCTGCACTTCCTGTTGATTACGGTTATCGTGATAGTAAAAATTTCTGGTTCCACAGAAAGAGAAAAATGCGTGCAGAGCTTTTACAAATGCGTGAGGCATCACTTGAATCCGTTCGCTATGCAGCAGATAGGGTTAACGATAAGATTAAGTTTACTGATGAAGCCCTTAAAACAGTTCTTGCAGTGCCACGTGTATTCTTGCCATTAGTCCTTAAAGGTTGCGTTGATTGGGCAAAAGAAAATAATGTTGAACTCATAACTGAAGAGCATATGAAGATTATCAACGATAAACGTGCAAAAGAAAAAGCAAAGAAAAAATAAATTTTAACGGTGAGATTAATTTCTCGCCGTTATTTTTTTAAAATCAACACTTTTTAAATTTCTTGTTGTTCAGTTTGTGTTTTTGAAAAATTATAATTGTCTTGTAACTTAAAGGAGGTTATAATAATGAACACAGACAAAATTTACGCAGAATCAATCGCAAAGGAGTATGCACCAAAAGATAATTCAAAAATCGTTGCACTCCGTAAACTTGACCAGAAAGCAAAAATGCCTGCAACAGTATTCACTTACACTTTTGGCATTATTTCAAGTCTTGTTGCGGGACTCGGAATGAGCCTTGCAATGAATGTAATCGGCGGTACAACATTTTTTATGGTGCTTGGCATTATAATTGGTATTATCGGCTTTATCGGTATGGGTGTAAACTACCCTATTTACAAGAAGAAACTTGAAAAAGGCAAGCAAAAATATGCCTTTGAAATTGTAGAACTTGCAAGAGAAATTAGCGAAGAAAACAAGTGAAATTATTAGAAAGGGGGCTGTCAAATGAATAAAAATGAAAGCAAGTATTTTAATACTGCAGTCAAAATGGATAAGGCGCTCCTTTCACTTCTTGAAAAGAAAGATTTTGAGTATATTACTATCAAAGAAATCTGTGAAGTGGCAGGTGTAAATCGTTCAACCTTTTATCTTCATTACGAAAATACTGCCGATTTGCTTAAAGAAACAACTAAATATATTCTTGACAGTTTCCTTACCTATTTTACAGTTGACAGACAAAGCATAACTATTCAATATCAGGAATGTAAGTTGCAAGATTTAGTATTTATTACACCTGAATATTTAATGCCATACCTTACATTTATTAAAGAAAATCAGCGAGTATTTATAACTGCAGTTAAACATTTGAGAACAATGGATTTTGAAAATGTTTATAACAAAATGTTTAAGTTTATATTTAATCCTATTCTTGAGCGCTTCAGTTTTCCTGAAAAAGATAGGGAATATGTGCTCAAATTTTATCTTACAGGAATTACTGCTATAGTTATGGAATGGCTAAAAAATGATTGTAATGAATCAATCGAAGATATAAGCCGAATAATCATTCAATGTGTAATAGGACAAAATAAAGTGTAAAGCAAAGCCTTGAGTTAATTCTCAAGGCTATATTTTTTATAAAAAGTAGTGCAATTTTGTTTGTGATGTTATATAATGACTTTGGTGATTAAAATGACAACACAGGAATATTTAAACTTAATTGACGAAGTAAACGAAAAAGGAAAATATAAGGCAAATTGGGAGTCCCTTACTCATCACAAAGTGCCCTCTTGGTATATGCACGACAAATTAGGTGTGTTTATTCATTGGGGTATTTATTCGGTGCCTGCATTCGGTAGTGAATGGTATTCAAGAAGTATGTATGATAAGAAAGTACGTGAATTTGAACACCACAGAAAAACTTATGGTGAGCATAAAGATTTTGGCTATAAAGATTTTATTCCAATGTTCAAGGCAGAAAAATTTGATGCTTCGAAGTGGGTTTCTCTTTTCAAAAAAGCAGGCGTAAAATATGTTATGCCTGTTGCTGAACATCACGACGGCTTTGCTATGTATGATACAGAATTTAATCGTTGGAATTCAAAAGAAATGGGACCTTGCCGAGATGTTGTAGGCGAGTTAAAAGCAGAGTGTGAAAAGCAAGGACTTACACTTTGCGCATCAACTCATCGTGCCGAGCATTATTTCTTTATGAATCTTGGCAGAACTTTTGATAGCGATGTAAATGATGACAACTATCGCGATTTTTACGGTCCTGCAGTTTTTTGTGAAGAATGGAATTCTCATAATCTTGGAAAAACAACAGAAGATACACATACCCTCGGTGCAAGTGTAGAATGGCTTGAAGATTGGCTTGTGCGCACTTGCGAATTGATTGACAAATATCAACCATCTGTGCTTTATTTTGACTGGTGGATTCACAATCACTCATTTAAGCCATACCTTAAAAAACTCTGTGCATATTATTACAATCGTGCAGAAGAATGGGGCAAAGAGGTAACAATCAATTATAAGCATGAGGCATTCCCACCAACTGTTGCAACCTTTGATGTTGAGCGTGGAGCACTTACAGGTATTTCTCCACTTTATTGGCAAACAGATACTGCAATTGGCAAATGCTCCTGGGGTTACAGAAAAGACAACGAATACAAGAGTGCAAGACAAGTTATTTGTGATTTAGTTGACATTGTTTCAAAAAATGGTAACTTGCTTATAAACATTGGTCCTAAACCGGACGGCACAATTACTGACGAAGAAACCCAAGTTCTTCTTACAATGGGCGAATGGCTTGAAATCAACGGCGAAGGTATTTACGGTACAACTTTCTGGAAACAATTTGGCGAAGGTAAAGTAAATGCCAAAGACGGATTCTTTAAAGATGGCGACGAAAAGAATTTTACAAACAAAGATTTTCGTTTTACATATAAAAATGGTTATCTTTATGTATTCCAGATGCGACCATCAAAAACTGTGAAAATTAAAACTCTTAAACTTCATAATCCACACGATTATTTGATTGAAAGCGTTGAACTTTTGGGTAGCGACGAAAAAATCAACTTCACAAGAGATGACAAGGCGCTTACAATTAAACTTAAAGGTGAAATTGAAAATGATTTACCAATTTGCTTCAAAATTGCAATTGGTTAAAATAGGGGGAATTTTATTATGAAAATTACATTTATGGGTGCAGGTAGTACTGTTTTTGCAAGAAATGTTATAGGCGACTGTATGTGTACAGAAGCACTTCGCGATAGCACGTTTGCGCTTTATGATATTGACGCAGAAAGATTAGAAGAAAGCCGTACAATTCTCGAGGCAATGAGAAATGCTAAAGGTGGTTACGGAAGAATTGAATGTTATGTTGGTGTAGAGAATAGAAAAGACGCACTTCGTGGGGCAAACTTTGTTGTTAATGCAATTCAAGTAGGCCTTTATGACCCATGCACAATTATCGACTTTGAAGTTCCAAAGAAATACGGTTTAAGACAGACAATCGGCGATACCCTCGGCATTGGCGGAATTATGCGTACACTTCGCACAATTCCTGTTATGAAAGATTTTGCAAATGATATGGAAGAAGTTTGTCCCGATGCACTTTTCTTAAA
>CALCBQ010000022.1 GCA_937897215.1 uncultured Clostridia bacterium
AAAGCGTTTTATTTCCCCCGGTAGAACCGGGGGATTATATCTTTGCTAAAGACCAACAAAAAATCCCTTGACGAAATTCGTCAAGGGATTTGTCTTAATCTTTAATTAAAACGTTCAGATTAATATTTAAAATCTGTGTACTTAGCTGAAATTTTAGCAGCGCCTGTACCCTTTGCACCAATGCTAAGGTCAAGAGTTGCAGAAAGGTCATAATCAAGCTGATAGCTTGCAAGATTACCATTTTCAATAACTGCTGTAACTACAATACCTGTGTACTGAGCAACTGAAGTATCTTTAACTGAAATAGCTGTTGTGAAGTTTGCAATGTTCTCATTAACTTCTTTAACTGTAATGTAGTCGTTAGAAGCATTTTCAAGAGCTGTTGCCTTGTTACCTGTAGGTGTTGTAGAATTCTTGAGATAAAGTTTATATGTATTGCCATTTACTTCGAATTTCTCAAGATGTGAATCCTTAAGAGTTGTAGCAACAAGAAGGTATTTAGCGTCCATACCTTCTGCAGGAGCTTTACCATTAGTTACCTGTGCTGTCTTTGGAACGCCATCGCCTGGAATACCAAGGAAACCACCAACAACTGAATTAAGGTTAGCATTTTCATCAACAGCTGTAATAATAGTATTAACAGCACCTGTGAGAAATGAAGGGTCAATAGCTACGTCTTTTGTAAACTTAGCATCTCTTGTCCATTTGTAAGATGCTTTTGCTGCTTTAGCTGTTGCATCATTAACTGCTTTAACTGCATCAGCTGCTGTTACACTTGTACTGCCTGCAGGTGTGTTTGTATCACCTGCAGGTGTGCTTGTATCGCCTGCCGGTGTATTTGTATCGCCTGCTGGTGTATTTGTGTCGCCTGCTGGTGTGTTTGTGCTACTATTATCTGTTGTGTTATTTGAATCTACATTTTCAGTTTGATTCTGTTCTTTTGCCTGTTCAATAGCATCTTCAGCTGCTGTTTTACCCATGCTAACAACTGCGAATGTAAGAACTGCTGCAAGAAGAATAGCCCAGAACTTAGTCCAGTTCTCGCTCTTCTTTGCTTTTTTCATTGCCTTTATTTCTGCCTGTTCTGGAGTTAAAGGTTTCTTTGCCATAATTATTTTCTCCTTTCCCCTAACGGGAAATCATTTGTTTGTATTCAATTAGAACTTGTATGTTGTGTTAACTTCCATTGAACCTGAACCATCAATTGCTACAGCAACTTTAAGTTTCATTACAGCGTCTGCTTTGTAGCTCATATCAAGCTGTTTAAGGTTGCCGTTTTCAATTGTTGCCTTGAAAGAAATGCTATAATAGTTAACATTTGCAGACTCAACTGTGATTGCAGTTGTAATATTACCGATAGCTGTCTTAACCTGACTTTCAGTAATAAAGTCATTAGTTGCTTTATGCATTGCGTTTTTATTATCTTTCTGAGGGTCAGCAATGTTTGCGAGAGTAAATGTATATACATTACCGTTAACGCTTGCACTTGCAAGGTCGCTTGCTGAAAGGTTTGTTGCCTTAAGTAAGTAATCTTTTTCTTCTGCAGTCAAATCTGCCATTGTACCATCGCTGCCATATCTCTTACCAGCACCGTTAGTAACTTTGATTTTCTTTGTGCCTACGCCAAGGAAACCGCCAACAACTGAGTCAAGAGATGCATTTTCATCTACGCCTGTGATAACGCCATTAAGAACTGATGTTGCATCGCCGCCGAACATTGTAACCTTAATGCCCTTACCTTCTTGGTATTTACAAACTCTTTCCATTTCGTAGCTGCCTTTTGCTGCTTTTGCTGTTGCTGCGTTAACAGCATCTGCTACTGTTTTGTTAACATCGCCACTTGGTGTATCTGTACCACTTGGTGTGTTAGGTGTGTTTGGTGTGTCAGGTGTATCTGTGCCACCTGGTGTAGTTGTACTACCTGGTGTAGTTGTGCCACCTGGTGTAGTTGTACTACCCTGTTGAGTTGTGTTGTTGCCTGCAACCACGCCTGTGTTAAGAGCAGGTGTAAATGCGATTGCTGCAAGAGACCATGCGATTGCAATAGCAAGGAAAAATGCTAATGCCTTTGTAAATGTTCCAAAGAAGAGAGCTCTTTTAGCTGCTTTTTTATCTAACTTTGCTTTTACTTCTTCTGGAGTTAAAACCTTTTTAGCCATTTTTAGGTTCCCCTTTCAATGATATGTATTCATATACATACTAAATTTACAACAAATTTTGCAAAAAGTCAATCATTATTTTTTCGTTTTTGCAAAAACTTTTCAAAAATTGCACTAATTGGTAATCCGACCACATTAAAATAGTCCCCATTTATGCGTCTTATAAACTTTGATGCATACCCTTGAATGCCATAAGCACCTGCTTTGTCGTAGCAATCATTTGTGTCTATATACTTATATATATCGTCATCAGACAATGGTAAAAATTCAACTTGAGTTTCTTCGGCGAATGTCATAGACTTTCCATTTTCAACTATACATACCCCTGTAAATACAGAATGTACTCTGCCTGAAAGAGATTTAAGCATATTATACGCATCTTCTCTGTCTTTTGGTTTGCCGAGGATTTTATCGTCAAGTACAACTATTGTATCGGCACCGAGTACGGTTTCGTCGTCTGCGCGCTCTACCGCCATAGCTTTTCTTGCCGCAAGGAACACAACTGCATCTTCGGGTTTTGTGCCATCAGGGATTGTTTCGTCTGCATCAGCAACGCGTACTGTGAACTCATACCCTGCATTTTTAAGTATTTCGCTTCTTCTTGGGGATTTTGATGCAAGAACTAACTTCATATTTTACCCTCGTTTTTAAGTTGATTGATTTTAAGAATTGCAGTCTGAGTTTTGCTGTCAGGTAATTCCCCATTCATAACCATTTCTACCGCTTTTTCCAAGGAAATCTTATAAACCTCTAAAAACTCGTCTTCGTCAGGATTCTGCTCGCCAAATTCTAACTCCGTTGCAAGATACATATAAATAATCTCGCCACAGTAACCGGGTGTAGGATAGAGTTTGCCTAAACTTATATACTTATTAGCAACTGCACCTGTTTCTTCTTTTAATTCACGCTTGCCTGCTTCAAATGGGTCTTCCCCTTTTTCAAGTTTTCCTGCAGGGAGTTCAGTAACAATTTCCATATAAGGATAACGGAATTGTTTTACAAAATATAAATTGTAGTCATTGTCAAGTGGTGCTACACATACTCCGCCATTATGTTCAACGATTTCGCGCTTTGCAACTGAGCCGTTTGGAAGAAGTGCATCGTCAACACGAAGATTCACAATTTTACCCTTGAATTTATATTCCTGATTTATTGGTTTTTCTGTTAAATCCATATTTCACACTCCATATTTTTTAATAAGCTCTTTGTAGTGTCTGCCTTTTTCTTCAAAATTTTTGTATTCATTATAACTTGATGCGGCGGGCGACAAGATACAAATGCCCTTTGTATTTTCATAAGCAGATTTTACTGCTTCTTCAAGATTTTCTGCTTTAATAAGAGTTTTCTTTGTACCGTTCTGGAGCATCATATCTATTATTTTATGCCCTGTAGTCTTTGTACCGATAATAACACTCAAATCACTATTTTCAAGGTCAACTGCAAAATCTGTGTAATCGATTCCCCTATCTTTACCGCCGATAATAAGCGTATTTGCTTTAATCGCATTAACTGCGCACATTACAGCGTGTGGAATTGTAGCAATACAGTCGTTATAGAATGTAACACCTTTATATGTGCCAACATTTTCCATTCTGTGTTCGATTCCTTCAAAATCGTCAATAGCTTTTTTAGCATCTTCTGCGCTTACACCAAACTTTGATGCAGCTGTAAAAGCATAAAGCACATCGTGGCGATTGTGCTCCCCTGCCAAGTGAATATTGTTGATTTCAAATGGCAAATATGCATCTTTTTCTACTGCAATGGCATTTGATTTAACTGTGCTTAAATCAAGATAGGGCACTAACCCTTGTGTGCCGTTATATATAAATGTATCGTTTTCGTTTTGATGACGTACAATGTTGAGCTTTGCATTTACATAGCCTGTCATTCCACCCTTATAGTGTTCAAGATGTTCTTCATAAATATTTGTAAGAATTGAAACATCCGGAGAATTTCTTGTAAATTCAAGTTGATGTGATGACATTTCAATAACTGCAATTTTATCTTCAGTCATTTCTTCAATGTAGTCAAGAACAGGAAGCCCCATATTGCCCATAAGCTCACAATCCACACCACCTGCACAAAGCATTTTATATGTAAGTGTTGAAGTTGTAGTCTTGCCTTTTGAACCTGTTACACCGATTTTCTTGCAAGGTGCATACTTTAAGAACAAATCTGTCTGACAAGTTACATAAGTGTTTTCGGGTACATCAACATTCACAAATGAAATGCCGGGGCTTTTCATAACAATATCAAACTTACCAATGTGCGAAAGATAATCTTCACCACAGAAATACTCGACAAAATTATCGTCAATTTTCTGCTCTCTGCCGTCACCGATTGCAAGGATTTTTTCAGGAAGATATTTCCTTATATAATTGTATGTGCTTTTTCCCTCACGACCAAAACCGAGAATAAGCACTTTTTTGTCTTTTAAAAATTCAATAATTGGTGGAAACATAAAATCAATCTCCTTTTTATCGCATACAAAATTATTATACATTCATATACTTAAAAAATCAATGTGTTTTCTTCGACAAATTATAGTTTGTCTAACTCAATTCGTAATGCGTAATTCGGAATTCGTAATTCCCCCCCTCAGTCGCTTCGCGAC
>CALCBQ010000023.1 GCA_937897215.1 uncultured Clostridia bacterium
GTTGAGAAAATCGGTGGTGTAATTACACAGACTGCAGCTCTTGCTATGATTAGAAAGTTAATCCCTGCAAATGCTCTTTGCACAGGTGCTGCAGGTTCACTTCCTGGTTGTTTACAGAGAATGTGGACTTCTGATGAGCGTTATTCATACAATATGGAATACGGTTATTCTTGTATGGGTTACGAAATCGCAGGTGCATTAGGTTCTAAAATGGCTCATCCTGAGTGTGAATCTTACGCGATGTGTGGCGACGGTAGTTACTTAATGCTTCACAGCGAACTTGTTACAAGTATTCAAGAAAACAAGAAAATCAATGTTCTTCTTTTCGATAATAGTGGATTTGGTTGTATTAACAATCTTCAAATGTCAAATGGTATCGGTAATCTTGCAACAGAATTCCGTTACAGAGATGACAACGGCGACCTTTTAGGCGACCTTATTCCAATTGACTTTGCTATGGCTGCTGCAGCTTATGGTTGCAAGACATACACAGCAAAAACAATGGAAGAATTAGAGTTCGCTCTTATTGATTCACAGAAACAGACAGTTTCAACACTTATTGACATTAAAGTACTTCCAAAATCAATGACTGACGGTTACGGTGCTTGGTGGCATACAGGCGTTCCATCTGTTTCAACAAACGAAAAAGTAAACAATGCCTTCCAAGAGAAGGAAGAAAATAAAAATAAGGCAAGGAGATATTAATATGCTCGATAAAAACAAAGTAAAACTCGGTATTGCACCTATCGCTTGGACAAATGACGATATGCCTGACCTTGGTGCAGAAAACACATTTGAACAATGCATTTCTGAAATGGCACTTGCAGGTTTCACAGGTTGTGAAGTTGGTAACAAGTACCCAAGAGATACAAAAGTTCTTAAAAAAGCACTTGAACTTCGTGGTATGCAGATTTGCAATGCTTGGTTCTCAAGTTTCCTTATTACAAAACCTTACGAAGAAGTTGAAAAGGACTTTATCGAGCACATTACATTCCTTAAAGAAATGGGTGCAAAGGTTGTTGGTATTTCAGAGCAAGGCCATTCAATTCAAGGTACAGACCTTTCAATTTTTGATGATAAGTATGTTATGAATGACGAAGAATGGGATATGCTCTGCAGTGGTATTAACAAACTTGGTAAAGTTGCAAAAGATATGGGCATCGCTCTTTGCTTCCATCATCATATGGGTACAGTTGTTCAGACTGCAGCAGAAATTGACA
>CALCBQ010000024.1 GCA_937897215.1 uncultured Clostridia bacterium
AACCTGCGGCCTCTTGACCCCCAGTCAAGCGCGCTCCCAGCTGCGCCACACCCCGATATTTTTAACGGACATTATGATAACATAATCAAATTTAATTTGCAAGTATTTTTAATATATTTCTCAATACCTTTGCCTTTTGTAAAAAAACTGTGATAAAATCAAGAAAAAGGAGTGTTATATATGAAAAAATCCCTTAAAATTTTATTATCAGTTATTGCAGTAATTCTTGTACTTGCAATTACTTTTTTAGCATCATTTTGTTGGTACTACCCACATTATAAAGAAATGAAAAAAGAAATTGCCATACAAGAAATTTATCGAGAAAACGAGCTTCGGGTTATGAGTTGTAATGTTCGTTGCATTTCCCCCACTGACTTTGGCAAAAAAAGTTAGTTTTATCGTGCAGACCTTATAATGCAAGGAATTGAAAAAGAGCAACCAAGTGTTATTGGTTTTCAGGAAGTAACAAAATGGCAGTATTCTTATTTATGCGATACATTATCATCTTATGATTCTGTCATTACATATCGTGATGATGCTTTCAATTCAGAGGGTTGTCCAATCTTTTACCGTTCAGATATGTACACACTTATTGACAAGGGCTCGTTTTGGTTATCAGAAACTCCTGATGTAATGAGCAAATCCTGGGGTGCTCAATTCAACCGAGTATGCAGTTATGTTATTCTTAAAGATAACGCCACAGAAACAGAATTCGTTGTATTTAACACTCATTTAAGCCATGTAAGTGATGAAGCACGTATAAACGGAATTCAGGCTGTACTTGATAAGATTGCAGAATTCGGCTCAAAGCCCGCAGTATTAATGGGCGACCTTAATGCAAAAGAGGATTCAGAAACATACAAGAGCGCTACAGAGAATTTCTATGATGCAAAATATCAAACAACCAACACAATGACAAGTTGTACTTATCAGGATTGGGGCGAACAGCTTGACCGAGAATGCATTGACTATGTAATGATTTCAAAGCAAGGACTTAAAGTAAATTCATACAAAGTTGTTACAGACACATACGATGGTGTATATTCAAGCGACCACTTCCCACTTTCAGTAAGTATATCTTTTGAATAACTTTATATTGACAATTAAATAAAAATATGTTAGATTATACATAGATAATCAAGGTATCCTTTGAAATTGAATATTTTCAGGGATGCCTTTTATAATAATTATTATACCTCGAATATCTATGTAGCATTGAAAGGAGCAATTATTATGAAAATCAGTAAAGAACTCTCAAAAGGTAGTACAGGAATGTTGGTGTTAAGCGTTCTGTCAAGAAATGAAATGTATGGTTATCAGATTATTAAAACTGTTGAATTAATGTCTGAAAAAGTATTTCAGATGAACGAGGGTACGCTCTACCCCATTCTTCACGCTCTTGAAAAAGAAGAATATCTTACTTCACGATGGGTTGAAAGTGAAGAAAACGGTAGAAAAAGAAAATATTATAAAATTACCGATAAAGGAATAAAAGAATTAGCTTCGCAGAAAAAAGAATGGGAAACTTACAGCAGCGCAGTTGGCAAAGTACTTACCGGCGAACTTATAACCGTATAATATTTACAATTAATTTTATTATCTGTAAAGGCGGTGGAGTATGAAAAATGAAATGAAAATTATAAACACATATATTGATAATGTATGTAAAGGAATACGCGACAGAAAAGTAAAAAATGAACTTAAAGATGAATTGCTTTCTCATTTGCTTGAAGTTTATGATAAAAACATAGCACTTGGAATGACTGACGAGGATGCACAAAAGGATGCAGTAGCACATATGGGCGATAGTGAAGCTGTGTCAAAAACTTTTAAGCAAATATACCCTATTTCTTCTGCAGAATATTTCAAAGATACTGGTAGATGGTTTGCTTGGGGTTTAGTATTCTGTATGCTCTGGTCTTATCGCGGTTTCATAGGATTGTTTGCATTATCTATCTATTTGATATTATCATTAAACAGAATTAAAATTATAAATAAGAGATTACATACAGCTTACAATATATCTAAAGTCAATAGTATTTTAAATTTGATATTCTTCTTTGCCTATCACAACACATTAATTAATGAAAATGTTATGATTGCAGTTGTAATATGTCTTAATATAATAACTATTGTTACCTATATATTTACAATTATAGGATTAGTCAGAGTACGAAAAGATTTAGGTGAAGAAAAGACATATAAGGGTTTAG
>CALCBQ010000025.1 GCA_937897215.1 uncultured Clostridia bacterium
TCGCGAAGCGACTGAGGGGGGAATTACGAATTCCGAATTACGCATTACGAATTGAGTTAGACAAACTCAAATTCATTAATATATTTTGACAAAAGAAAACGACCACCTGAAGGTAGTCGTTAATTTTTTACTTTATTTTTAATGTTTTAAGATATTCTTTTTGTTGTTTTGTTATGCGGTAACTTTCAATAGATTTTTGAATTGCTTTGTTATGTATCCATTTGTCAAACTTTTTATTTTCAATATATGGAATTACTAAATCCCAACGGCTTGAAAGTGCAGTTGCAAGATACCAAGCGATAGCCATATTAATATAATATTCGTCGGACTTTATTCTTAAAAGCAGTTTTAGATGTTTTTTATCTAGACGCTCGTCCGTAAAGAATTTCATTAAAGTAACAACAGCAAATCTTACTGTGTAAGTGTGTTCTGATTTTGCCCATTCTTGTATTTTTTCGTAAAGCAAGTCAGGATTTTCAGCTAACACTTTTGGCGTCATCATATCACAAGTTGCCCAGTTATCGACAAATAGTAGAAAATTGTCTAAAGCAGAAACGCACTCATTAAAATCCTTAATTTGCTCAATGAGAAATGCGTGAAGATTATCTTCTTCATAATATTTGTGGGGTAGAGTGTTAAGAAAATCTGCTTTTAAATCTGATTTATTTAATTCTTTTGCAAATTTTCGTAACTGTGGTACTCTTACACCAATTATTTTATCTTTGCAAACTGTGGGCATAAGTTTTGAATGAAATTCTTTATACCCTAAATCCTGCAATTCAAAGAGTTGTTTTTGAATAGGTGTCATATCAATACAAAGTTTTTGAGAGAATAAAGCAAGTCCAGAGTGCAATTACAAAAAGTCCTTCAGCAGGGATTGCAAGTTTTGTGTATGGGCATTTCCAGCCCTTGTCAACACAAAGGAAAATAGTTCTTGTAACAAAAACTGTTGTTGAGAAGAAAAGTCCGCCAATCATTGAGTAATATGGTGTTTTAAGTGCTAACATAAGAAAAAGTAAAAATCCACCCAAAGCGCCTGAAATACCACCGTAATAAACACGAATTTCAGTTTTACCAGCATTGTCAACAGGCTTAATTGAAAAACTTTCTGCATTTTTAAGTGGGCTAATAATAAATACGATTGCCATACCGAAGAAATAGAGAACAAGTCCTATTGTGGCAACGGTTGCAGGAATGTTAGACATTAAAATTTCTTTCATTTTTATTCTCCTTTATACTTTTACTGCTTCTTTAACTTGCTTTTTATCAAAAAATGATGTGAAGTTGATTATAAAGAGAAGCGCATAAGCTACCCACATAGGTAAGTTTTCAATAAACGCACTTTTGCCGACTGTAACCAAAAGCACAAGCATTAAGAGAAGTACGGCTATAAAAATGATTGTAGCAATTATGTATTTCTTGTCTTTTTGTCTGCATTTGTGGAATAAGAATATAATCACACCTGCTGCACCTAAAAATGCGAATATAAGAGCAGTTGCCCAGTGACCAAGGCAACGAGCAGTCATAACAAGGTCAAGACCTGCAGATGGCACATTAACTGTTACATAAATTGCTGCACAGCCAAGAGAAGTAACAATTACACCTGCTTTACCTTGATAATTATTTTTACGATACATATAAAGAGTGTTAGTAAAGATTGAAAGGGAAGCGAGTACGCCCCATAACTTGAAAGGCCAAGGGTAGCGAAGACCAAGCATACTTGCAGTTACGTCAGTTAAAATATTGCCAAATTGTTTTGGAAATGGTAAAAATCCGTACCAAGTAATAAATATAAATCCGGCAATAAGGTTAGCAATACAGAAAATAGTTGTTGCTTTTGTGAGTTTTTCTGCAAAAAGGATTTTCCTTATAAAGAAAGCGTATAAGAAAAGCATAACGGTTGAGCCGATTACCCAAAGCCAGAAAACTGTTGCATTCTGATAAAGTGGCTCGTAAAGCATACCGTCAAATTTTGCAATAAATTCTTGGGCCGGTAAAGCCATATCAGCATCAGTTGGAATTATGTATGGGTATTGGTCCCAACTCATAAAAACTGACATCCAAAGTCCGTAAACTACTGCGATAATGCCCCACATAA
>CALCBQ010000026.1 GCA_937897215.1 uncultured Clostridia bacterium
AGTGATGTGTTCAGTGAAGTGTATGGGTACAAGTGGTCAAGAATTACAGCCACATGGGCTTTTGTGGGTACACTGTTCTGTTCCATATTCTTTGCCATTACCATTGCTGTGCCTGGGAATGAAGCATGGACAAATCAAGAAGCACTGCAAGCAATACTTGGCAATACACCTCAGATAGCTATTGCTTCAATAGTTGCTTTTTGGTTCGGTGACTGGGCTAATGATAAAGTTTTCAGCATTATGAAGAATAAATCTAAAGATGGCAAGTGGTTTGCACTCCGAGCAATAGCTTCATCTATTGTCGGTAAATATGTTGATGGGTTTATCTTTACTTTCTTAGGTCTGTCTTTCTTGCCCCTTGAAACAAAGATAATTATGGTAATAAATTGTCCTTTTGTTCAGGTTTTGCTTGAAACTGCTCTGTTACCTATTACTATTTGTGTGAAAAATGCAGTTAAAAAGATAGAAACTGAGAATAATAGTGAATGGTTATTAGGTGATTAAATGGCTCGCCCACGAATTGAAATTGATAAAAAGCAATTTGAGAATTTGTGTGGACTTCAATGTACAAAGACGGAGATAGCAAGTTTTTTTGATTGCTCAGAAGATACGATTGAGCGTTGGTGTCATAGAGAGTATAAATGCGGTTTTGCGGTCATATTCTCTAAAAAAAGAGGAATAGGCAAAATAAGCCTAAGACGTGCTCAGTTCAGGATGGCTGAAACTAACCCTACTATGGCTATTTGGTTAGGCAAGCAGTATTTGGGTCAAACAGAGAAACAAGAAGTTGCTGTGTCTGTTACAGATGACGACACCATAAAAGAAATGGAGAAATACTTTGAAGATAAGCAAGCAGGACGTTCTTGACTTGTTATGGTATAATCCTGTGGAAATAGGGAAATGGGTGGGTTTTAAAGACCTTACCGATATGCACAATGAGTGGCTAAAAGGATTTTTGTATGATACGCAAGACCAAACACTTCAAGGACATAGAGGTAGCTTTAAAACAACCACACTTTCCCTATTTTTAGCTTTACACGCTGTTATTTTTCCAAATGAAACAGCCATGCTGTTCAGAAAAACAAGCAACGATGTGGCTGAAATCATACGACAGACAAGTAATATCTTAATGTCAGGCTGTGTGAATACAATGGTACAAGTATTGTACAATAAGCCTATTTCATTGACAAAGGTAAGCAACTATGAAATAAACACTAATCTGACAACTTCTATCAAAGGTACTTCACAGATAGTAGGCTTGGGTATTGGCACATCAATCACAGGTAAGCACGCTGATATAGTAGTCACAGACGATATTGTAAATGTCAATGATAGAACATCAGAAGCAGAACGTAAGCGCACAAAGATAGCTTACATGGAGTTGCAGAACATCAAAAATCGTGGCGGTAGGTTTATCAACACTGGCACACCGTGGCATAAAGATGACGCTTTCACACTCATGCCAAACCCAAAGAAGTACCCGTGGGATGTTACAGGTCTGATAACAAAAGAACAGGCAGATGAAATCAAATCCCACATGACTAACAGCTTGTTCGCCGCCAATTATGAATTAAAGCACATAGCTGATGACGATGTTATCTTTGATAACCCACAGACAGGTGCAGACCCAGCACTTGTGGAACAAGGTACAAGTCATTGCGATGCCGCATTCTATGGCGAAGATTTCACTGCATTTACAGTCGTCAATATACATGATGGCAAATACTATGTATTCGGCAAATGCTGGAGAAAGCACATTGATGACGTTATGCCTAAGATAGTTATGTGGCATGAGCATTTTATGTGCAAGAAGATGTATAATGAAAGAAATGCTGATAAAGGTTATGTAGCAAGAGAACTCAGAAAAAAAGGCTTGAAAGTAGTCAGCTATGATGAATACCAAAATAAGTATATAAAAATCGTCAGCCACTTGAAATTCGTGTGGAAAAATGTTATATTTGTAGAAGGAACTGACGAGCAGTACATCGAACAAATTTGCGACTACAATGAAGACGCAAGTCACGATGACTGTCCTGATAGTCTGTCCAGCCTTATCAGAGTAATGAGCGGTAAGATGGGTAAGGAACACATGGAAAGTATGTTTATGTGAGGTGCAGTATGAAAACATATCAAGACTTAATTGCAGTAGGTGAAGATGAAAACGAAAGAATGGCATTTGTGAAGCAGTGCATAACACAGCACAAGACAACTGGTATGTACAGAACAGCACGGGTGGCAGAACAGTATAATAAGCATATCAATGTCACTATCAATGAGTATCAGAAGATATTGTACACGGTATCAGGCAAGGCTATTCCTGATATATGGTCAGCTAACTTCAAGATGGCTTGCAGACATTTCCACAGGTTCATAGTTCAGGAAAATCAATATCTGCTGGGCAATGGTGTAAGCTGGGAGAAAAAAGATACA
>CALCBQ010000027.1 GCA_937897215.1 uncultured Clostridia bacterium
GGCGAATGCCGTGTCGGAAGGAGTCCCCTCCCTCTTTGAGGGAGGTGGCAACGCGTAAGCGTTGACGGAGGGAGTTATCTTATATCAATTCGAGTTTTAACCTCTTTGTCAATAACTGAACACACCTCATAAAAATTTTCATCAATATCTACATTAGAAAATCTTAAAATTTTAAGATTGTTCTTTTCCAATATTTTAGTTCGTTTTTCATCATAATCCATTTGTTTTTCAAAATAGTGTCCTCCACCATCAAGTTCAACAATCAATTTGGCTTTATGACAATAAAAATCTACAATAAAATCGCCAATGACTTTTTGTCTTTGAAAACGAACATCATAATCTTTTAAAAAGTAAAACCATAGTTTTCTTTCCCAAGGAGTTGCATTTTTGCGAAGTTCTTTTGCATAAGGGATTAACTTGTTGTTATATGGTAATGACATAGTTTTGCCACCTTAACATACCTCGAAACTCCCTCAGTCTGCTTCGCAGACAGCTCCCTCAAGGAGGGAGCGGATTTATAAACTATCTCTGTACTCTTGCGCCTGAGCCTTTGACAATGTTCTCTACTTCTTTAAGTGAAGCCATTGATGTATCGCCTGGTGTTGTCATTGCAAGGGCGCCATGTGCAACGCCGTAGTTAACTGCAGTCTGTGCATCTTCTGTTGTCATAAGGCCATAGATAAGACCTGATGCGAATGAGTCGCCACCACCAACACGGTCAAGGATTTCAAGGCCAGGGAGTTCAAGTCCTTTATGAACTTTGCCGTCTGCATAGCAGATTGCTGACCAGTCGTTAACTGTTGCAGTTTTAACTGTACGAAGAGTTGTTGCAATAACCTTAAAGTTAGGGTAAACTTTAACAACTTCTTCAAGCATTTTGTAGTAGCCCTCAATGTTAAGCTCTTTAAGATTTTCGTCGTTGCCCTCAATTTCAAAACCAAGACAAGCTGTGAAATCTTCTTCGTTACCAATCATAACGTCAATATATTTTGCGATTTCTTTATTTACTTCTTGTGCCTTTGCTTTGCCACCGATATCGTTCCAGAGAGATGGACGGTAGTTAAGGTCATAAGAAACGATTGTGCCATATTTCTTTGCAGTTTTAACTGCTTCGATTGCAACTTGGGCAGTTGACTCTGAAAGTGCTGCGAAAATACCACCTGTATGAAGCCAACGAACACCGAGAGTACCGAAAATGTAATCCCAATCAATGTCGCCTGCTTTAAGTTGTGCAACTGCTGTGTTACCACGGTCAGAAACACCAACTGCACCACGAATACCGTAGCCACGCTCTGTGAAATTAAGACCGTTACGAACAGTTCTGCCGATACCGTCATATTTTACCCACTTAATAAGGGAAGTATCAACGCCACCTTGAAGAATAAAGTCTTCAAGAAGACGACCAACTTCGTTATCTGCAAATGCAGTTACAACTGCAGTTTTCATACCGAAACAACGGCGAAGTCCACGAGCAACATTATATTCGCCACCACCTCCCCAAGCACGGAAATTACGGGCAGTTTTAATTCTGCCCTCGCCCGGGTCAAGACGAAGCATAATTTCGCCAAGTGAAATCATATCAAACATACAATCTTCTTTTTTTCTAAGATTTAAGTTCATAATTATACCTCCAAATTATTGCTATCACGGAAAAATAACCACCAATTATACACCACTATATGCTGAAAAGCCACCATCTACACAAATGCTTGTACCTGTAATGAAACTTGAATATGCTTCATCGCAAAGGAACAACAATGCACCTGTAAGTTCTTCTGATTCGCCGAATCTCTTCATTGGTGTTGCATTCAAAATCTTCTTTGTTCTGTCTGTTGGTGTTCCGTCTTCATTCCAGAGAAGTGTTTTGTTCTGGTTTGTTGAGAAGAAGCCAGGTGCAATAGCATTTACACGAATACCAACATCAGCAAAGTGAACTGCCATAAATTCTGTAAAGTTCTTAACTGCTGCTTTTGCTGCTGAATATGCTGGGATTTTTGTAAGAGGACGGTAAGCATTCATTGATGTTACCATAACAATACAAGTATTCTCTTTTTCTGCCATATCGCGTGCAAAAACCTGTGTAGGAATAAGAGTACCTAAAAAGTTAAGGTTGAAAACGAATGAAATACCGTTTGCATCAAGGTCAAAGAATGTTTTAATATCGTCATTTTTCTCGATTAAATCGATTTTTTCAAGAGTTTCTTTTGTAGTTGTACCTTTTGGGTTGTTACCACCTGCACCGTTGAGAAGAATGTCGCAAGTACCGAGTTTTTCGTTGATAATCGCACGAGCATTTTCCATACTCTCTTTTTCG
>CALCBQ010000028.1 GCA_937897215.1 uncultured Clostridia bacterium
GGTGCTTCAACAATCAATTCGTCGTGTACTTGTAAAATGAGTTTTGCATCCATTTTTTCTTCTTTAAGACGGTTATAAACTCGCACCATTGCGATTTTGATGATATCTGCAGCCGTACCCTGAATGGGCATATTTCTTGCTACTCTCTCACCAAACGCTCTTAACATTCCGTTTGAAGAATTAAGCTCAGGCAAATATCTTCTTCTGCCCCAAAGAGTTGAAACATACCCTTTTTCTTTAGCATCCTTTGCAACAGTTTCCATATACTTGTCAACACCTGCATAATGGCGAAGATAACCTTTTATATAATCGTCTGCCTCTTTACGGGTTACACCGATATCCTTTGCAAGTGAAAATGCACCGATACCGTAAACTATACCGAAGTTAACCGCTTTTGCACGACTACGCATCAGAGGTGTTACAAGTTCAATTGGCATATTAAAAACCTGAGATGCGGTCACGGTATGAATATCGACCTCATCATTAAATGCTTTGAGCATTTCTTCATCGTCTGCAATATGACTGAGTACACGAAGTTCAATTTGTGAATAGTCGGCATCGGCTAAAAGGCAACCCTCTTTTGCAACGAAGAATTTGCGCATTTCTCTGCCGATTTCTTTGCGGACAGGAATATTCTGAAGATTTGGCTCTGTTGACGAAATTCGTCCTGTTCTCGTTTCGGTCTGAATAAATGAGGAGTGTATTCTGCCGTCTTCGCCGATTACTTTCAAAAGTCCCTCACAGTATGTTGAGTACAATTTTGAAAGAGTTCTGAACCACAGAATTTTTTCAATAATCGGATTTTCGTTTTGCAGACTTTCAAGAACATCGGCATTTGTGGAATATCCGCTTTTTGTCTTTTTCTTTGCAGGAAGTCCAAGTTTTTCAAACAAAATCACACCCAACTGTTTAGGAGAATTTATGTTAAACTCTTCCCCTGCAATGTCATAAATTTCCTGCTGTATTGTTTTAAGTTCAAGACTAATTTTCTGTGTGAATTCTGCAATTCCTTGACGGTCAACTGCAAAACCTAAATGTTCCATAGATGCCAATACTTCTGCAAGTGGCATTTCAACATTATAAAGTAAGTATTCTTGTTCGTTCGCCTCGATTTCAGTAGTAAGTCGAGTACTTACAGATTTCATTACTGCACATTCAGTAGCGAGTGGCAAATCAGTTTTAACCTTTGGAATCGGTGCTTTATATTCTTCGCAAAGTCGCAAAGGGTTATAACCGTTTGCAGACGGATTAAGAATATACCCTGCAAGAGATGTGTCGAGTTTTAATCCCTTGATTTCAATATTATTAAGGAATGCAAATCTGTATAAAAGTTTAGAATTGTCAGTATATTTCTTAATGATTTCATCTTCTAAAATTTCTTTTACAAATTCAAAATAACCAAAGTGCATTGGTTCAAGATGATAAACCACATTATCACAAAGAAAACAGAATTCAGGATTGTCCAAATCTTTGTAATCACCTGTAAAATAAGCGATTTTTTCTGCTTTAATTTTTGATAAAAGTTCATTTATATCAAAATCTGCAGTAAAATCTAACTCTTTGTTTTTTTCTTCTTTCTTTTCTGCAACTGTTGGTGCTGAAAAATTAAGTTTTTCAATTATTTTGAACATTTCAAGGTCTGCAAGCATAGCTCTTGCCTTTTGCTCGTCTGCATTTGCAGGAATTAAGTCGTTAAGAGTACACTCAATTGGCACATTGTTGATAATTGTACCGAGAGTATAGCTTAAAAACGCCTTTTCTTTATCATTTATGAGTTTATTTTTAAGATTTTCCTTGATTTCAAGAGCATCAATATTATCGTAAATATTTTGAATTGTACCAAATTTTTGGATTAAATCCCCTGCCGTTTTTTGCCCTACACCTGCAACGCCTGGAATACAGTCGGAAGAATCACCTTGAAGTGCTTTAATGTCAATCATTTGTATTGGTGTAACGCCATACTCCTCCATAATTCTTGCAGG
>CALCBQ010000029.1 GCA_937897215.1 uncultured Clostridia bacterium
CTGCGCAGCAGGGTGGAATTCATTCAATTAAATATCTTTTTGTTTTTTTGTCTGTCTACTTGACAGGGGTCGCTTCATTTGAGTAGGTCTTAATCTTTGCATTTTATTATTTAATTACTCTTATTCTGATAATTCCGTTAATCTTTTTAAGAGCGTTTATTGCCTCGGCAGATGCTTCTGTATCCGAATCAATAACAGTATAAGCATATTCACCTTTAGATTTATTAACCATATTATCAATGTTTACGTCTTCATTTGCAAGACCAGAAGTAATCTTACTAACAATACCTGAAATATTTTTGTGCATAATGGTAATTCTGTGTTTATCACAAGCACCGAGTGAAACGGCAGGGTAGTTAACAGAGTTTACAATGCTACCGTTTTCAAGGTAGTCAGCAACTTGTTCAACTGCCATAACTGCGCAATTGTCTTCTGATTCAGGAGTTGATGCACCAAGATGAGGAATAGCAATAACACCTGTTGCACCAATTACTGCATCGTTAGGGAAGTCAGTAACATAAGCCGCAACTTTACCATTTTCAAGTGAAGCAAGAATGCTTTCTGTATCAACAAGTTCGCCACGAGCAAAATTAAGAATTCTTACTTCGTCTTTCATTGTAGCAATTGTGTCTGCATTGATAAGACTGCGTGTACTGTCATTAAGAGGTAAGTGAAGAGTAATATAATCACTTTCTGTATAAATTGTATTGAGATTATCTGTAAGTTTAACATGGTGGTTAAGGGTAATGCTCTGTTCAACTTTAAGATATGGGTCATAGCCGATAACATTCATACCAAGAGCGGCCGCTGCGTTGGCAACAAGAATACCGATTGCACCAAGGCCAATTACACCAAGGGTTTTACCTTTGATTTCAGGACCTGCAAATGCACTCTTACCTTTTTCAACATCTTTTGGTACAGTATCGCCGTTTCCTTTTAATGTTTTTGCCCATTCAATAGCGGGAATAACCTTTCTTGATGAAAGGAAAAGTCCTGTAAGTACAAGTTCTTTAACAGCATTAGCGTTAGCACCGGGAGTGTTGAAAACTACAATACCTTCTTCGCTGCACTTATCGATTGGAATATTGTTAACACCTGCACCTGCTCTTGCAATAGCAAGCGTATTCTCATCAAAATCCATATCGTGCATTGATGCTGAACGCACAAGAATTGCATCGGGATTTGCCATTTCTGTTGCACAAGTATATTGGTCGCTGAAACGGCAAAGACCTGTATTTGAAATCTTATTTAATGTTAAAATGTTATACATAATAGTTACTCCTTATGAATTTGCTTTTTCGAATTCTGTCATAAATTCAACGAGCTTTTCTACACCTTCAACTGGCATAGCGTTGTAGATAGATGCTCTCATACCACCAACTGAACGATGTCCTTTAAGATTTACAAAGCCTGCTTCTGTTGCTTCTTTAATGAATTTAGCGTTGAGTTCTTCGCTGTCAGTTACAAATGGAACATTCATAAGTGAACGGTCTTCAGGAACAACTGTACCTTTGAACATCTTGCTTTTATCAAGGAAATCATAAAGAATTTTTGCTTTCTTTTCGTTTCTTTCTTTAATTGCTTCAAGACCACCCATTTCTTTGAGCCATTCAAGAACGAGTTTGCAAATGTAAATTGTATAGCAAGGTGGTGTGTTGTAAAGTGAATCGTTATCAGCCATAATCTGATAATTAAGCATTGTTGGTGTAATATCTCTTGCGTTGCCAAGCATATCTTCACGGATAATACAAATTGTAAGCCCTGCAGGAGCAACATTCTTCTGTGCGCCACCATATACCATTGCGAATTTCGAAACATCAATCGGCTCTGAAAGGAAGCATGATGAAATGTCAGCGATAAGTGGAACGTCGCCTGTGTCAGGTAATTCATGATAAACTGTACCGTAAATTGTATTGTTCATACAAATATAGAAATAGTCAGCATCTTTTGTGAATTCATTTTTGTCAAGTTTAGGAATGTATGAGAATGTTTTATCTGCTGAAGATGCAACTGCTTTACATTCGCCGTATTTCTGTGCTTCTTGATATGCCTTTTTAGCCCACTGACCAGTAATTACGAAATCAGCTTTTCCATTTTTATTCATAAAGTTAAGGGGGATAGCAGCAAACTGTGTTGATGCACCGCCTTGCAAGAATAATACCTTGTAATTATCAGGAATATTCATAAGCTCGCGAAGAAGTTGTTCAGCGCCCTTAATAATTGAATCATAAACTTTTGAACGGTGGCTCATTTCCATTACAGATTGACCGCTACCTTCATAATCGAGCATTTCTGCTGCTGCTTTCTTTAATACTTCTTCAGGTAACATTGATGGACCTGCAGAAAAATTATAAACTCTTGCCATAAAAAAGACCTCCAAAAATATGTTTTGCAAGTAAATCTATGTTAAAAACTTGCACATTGACTGAATTATAGCAAAAAAGCATCTTAAAAGTCAATAGATAGTTAAGAATTTAACAATCTTTTTTCAAAAAACTTGCTAAAATCAATAATGATTGTAAATATTTTTAACAAAGTCGTGAATTTTGAATAAAATTCTAAAAAAATCATCAATTTTCTTGAAGTAAACGCTATTTTATTATATAATATAGTTTCATAATAGGAGTGATATGTTCAAAAATGGAAAACAGTAAAAACTTATTTAATGAATTTAATGAAAAATCCTTTTCAATGCCTATGGTGGCGTTAAGAGGACTTGTAATATTCCCCGAAATGACTTTACATTTTGATGTGGGCAGACAGAAGTCAATCCGTGCCGTGAGAACTGCTATGGAAAAGAAAACTAACATTTTCCTTGCAACACAAATGGATATGGAATGTGATGACCCTCGCAGTGAAGACATTTATAATTCTGGTGTTGTTTGCGAAATCAAGCAGGTTATGAAACTACCGGGTACTGATACACTTCGTGTTGTTGTTTACGGTCTTTATCGTGCAGAACTTCTTCATATTAATTCTTATAGTCCGCACCTTTCTGCAATTGTACGAAGAATTGAAACAGAACAGGTTTCTGCAGATGACAAAAAATATGAAGAAGCACTTGTTCGCCGACTTGTAAGCATCTTTGAGGATTACGCGTATTTTATACCTAAACTTCCACCTGATATTGTTGTTGGTGTTTCTGTGCGAAAAGAGGCAGCAGAACTTGCTGATTACATTCTTTCAAATATTCCACTTGAGTATGTGGTTAAACAAGCTTTACTTGAAGAGCTTAACCCGTTAAAAAGGGCAGAATCTCTCTGTCTCATTCTCACAAGAGAAATTGAACTTTTATCGATTGAAGAAGAAATCAATCAAAAAGTTCAGGAACAAATGGAAGAAAATCAACGAGAATATTATCTTCGTGAACAAATTAAAGCAATTTCAGAAGAACTCAATGAAGGCGACGGCGCAATTTCTGAATCAGAAGATTATAAAGAAAAAATTCGTGCTATTGGATTTACAGAAGATATTGAACGCAAACTGTTAAAAGAATGCGACCGTCTTATGAAAATGCAGTCATCAAGCCCCGAATCTGCAGTTGTAAGAAATTATCTTGATAAAATAGTTTCATTACCTTGGAGCTATTGCACAGAAGAAAATCTTGATATTGAACACGCTGAAAAAGTTCTTGATGATGACCATTATGGATTAAAAGATGTAAAAGAAAGAATAATAGAATTTCTGGCAGTTCGTAAAATCAATCCTGATGTTAAAGGCCAGATTGTTTGTCTTGCAGGACCTCCTGGTGTTGGTAAAACATCAATTGCTCGTTCATTAGCGACAGCTATGGGTAGAACTTATGCAAGAATTTCACTTGGTGGTGTTCGTGATGAAGCAGATATTCGAGGCCATAGAAAAACATATATCGGTTCAATGCCAGGTAGAATTATTGAGGCGATTGAACAGGCTAAAAGTTCAAATCCTTTGATTTTGCTTGATGAAGTCGATAAACTTGGTTCTGACCATCGTGGTGACCCATCATCAGCACTTTTAGAAGTTCTTGATGCAGAACAGAATAGCACATTTACTGACCATTATCTTGAAATCCCTTATGATTTAAGTAAGGTTATGTTTATTACAACTGCAAATGATAAGAGCAGAATCCCTGCACCACTGCTTGACAGAATGGAAATTATTGATATTCCTGGTTATACATATGAAGAAAAATTCCAGATTGCTAAAAAACATCTTGTTCCAAAACAGATTAAAGCAAACGGACTTAAAAAATCTTATGTAAAATTTACTGACAAAGCACTCAAAGCAATCATCAGTGGTTACACTAAAGAAGCAGGTGTGCGTGTGCTTGAAAGAACAATTGCTAAGGTACTTCGCAAAATCGCAGTTGAGTATGCAAAGGGCTTTGATGGTAAAACCACAGTAAAAGATACTGATTTAGAAAAGTATATCGGTGCAGTTAAATATAAACCTGATGAAAAATCTAAAGAAAACCAAATAGGTGTTGTAAACGGTCTTGCTTACACATCAGTTGGTGGCACAATGCTTACTGTTGAAGTTGCAGTTATGGAGGGTACAGGTAAAATTGAACTTACCGGTTCGTTAGGCGATGTAATTAAAGAATCAGCAAAAGCTGCAGTAAGTTATATTCGTGCTAATGCTGATAAATACAGAATAGATAAAGATTTTTATCAGAATAAAGATATTCATATTCATTTCCCTGAGGGAGCAGTGCCAAAGGATGGCCCGTCTGCAGGTGTTACAATCTTTACAGCACTAGTTTCTGCACTTTCAGGTTGCAAAGTAAAAGCTGATGTTGCTATGACAGGTGAAATCACAATTACAGGTAGGGTTTTGCCGATTGGTGGACTTCGTGAAAAAACAATGGCTGCTTATGTTGAGGGTATAAAAACTGTTATTGTGCCTGAAGCGAATCGTAGTGATTTAGAAAAGATTGATGAAAAAGTAAAAGAAAAAATCAACTTTGTTTTTGCATCAACTGGTGACGACGTGCTTAAAGTTGCACTTGTATAAAGGAGTATTTATGAGATACGATAAAGCAGAATTCAAAGCCGCATATGGCACATTTGGGCAGTTGCCTGATTCGGATTTGCCTGAAATTGCTTTTGCAGGTCGTTCAAACGTAGGTAAAAGTTCATTACTTAATAAACTTTTCGGACGAAAAAATCTTGCAAGAGTAAGTTCGGTACCAGGTAAAACAATTACAATTAACTTTTATCAGGTTGATAAATACAATTTTGTTGACTTGCCAGGTTATGGTTATGCAAAAGTTGCGAAAACCGAAAAAGACCGTTGGGCAGAAATGATGGAAGGTTATTTTAACTCTGACCGTAATATTAAACTTGTTGTTCAACTTGTTGATATGCGTCATCCACCAACAAAAGATGATATTATGATGATGGAATTTTTACAATCAACAGGTTATGAGTTTATTGTTGTTATGACAAAAGCTGATAAACTTAAAAAGAAAAAAGATTATAATGAACGCATTGAAAAATCAAAGCAAGAAATGAGTTTTGTCCCTGAAGATAGAATTATTCCATTTTCATCTGAGAACGGACAAGGACTTGACATAGTAAAAAAATACATTGAAGAATATTTAGGAGAATAAAAAATGAGCAAAACACCATTTACTACTAAAGAAAAACTTGAAGAAATTGCAAAGGTGCATCCAACACCATTTCATCTTTATGATGAAGCAGGAATTCGCAAAAATGCAGAAAATCTTAAAAAAGCATTTGCTTGGAATAAAGGATTCAAAGAATATTTTGCAGTAAAAGCAACTCCAAACCCATTCCTTATTAACATTTTAAGAGAATACGGTTGTGGCTGCGACTGTTCATCAAAAACTGAACTTATGCTCTCAAAGGCTATCGGTGCAGTTGGCGATGATATTATGTTCTCATCAAATGATACTCCTCCCGCAGAATTCAAATATGCTGATGATTTAGGTGCAATTATCAACCTTGATGATATCACACATATCGATATTCTTGAAAAAACTTTAGGTTATCTTCCAAAGAAGCTTTCTTGCCGTTATAATCCGGGTGGATATTTCTCAATCGCAAACAATATTATGGATAACCCTGGCGATGCAAAATACGGTATGACTACTGAACAACTCTTTGAAGCATTCAAAATTATGAAATCAAAGGGTGTTGAAGAGTTTGGTATTCACGCATTCCTTGCAAGTAACACAGTTACAAACGAATATTATCCAACACTTGCAAAAACTCTTTTTGAAGTTGCAGTAAAACTTAAAGAAGAAACAGGCGCTCATATTAAATTTATCAACCTTTCAGGTGGTATCGGTATTCCTTATCGTCCTGACCAAGAGGGTAATGACATTTTCGAAATTGGTAAAGGCGTAGAAAAAGTATATAACGAAGTTCTTGTTCCTGCAGGTATGGACGATGTTGCAATCTATACTGAACTTGGTAGATTTATGCTTGCTCCTTACGGTGCACTTGTAACTCGTGCAATCAACGAAAAACATACTCATAAAGAGTATATCGGTGTTGATGCTTGTGCAGTTAACCTTATGAGACCTGCAATTTATGGTGCATATCACCATATTACAGTTATGGGTAAAGAAAATGAGACTTGCAACTGTAAATATGACGTTACAGGCTCACTTTGCGAAAATAACGATAAATTTGCTATTGATAGAATGTTACCAAAAATTGATATGGGCGACTTGCTCTTTATTCACGATACAGGCGCTCACGGTTTTGCAATGGGTTATAACTATAACGGTAAACTTAAATCTGCAGAAATTCTTCTTAAAGAAGATGGCAGTTTTGATTTAATCCGTCGTGCAGAAACACCTGCAGACTATTTCGCAACATTCGATTGCTTCGATTTTTACAAAAAAGTTACTGAATAATTTGAGGTAAAATTATGTCTTTTGTTCACTTACACGTGCATACTGAATACAGCTTATTAGATGGTGTTTCCCGTCTCAATAGGCTTTGTTCTGCTGCCAAAGAACGAGGACAAAATGCGATAGCAATTACCGACCATGGTAATTTGTTTGGCGCAGTTGACTTTTATAAAGAGGCAAAAAAAGCAGGAATTAAACCGATTATCGGCTGTGAAGTTTATGTAGCAGCTCGTTCAAGATTTGATAAGGTACATGGTGTTGACTCAACTCGTCATCATCTTGTATTGCTTTGTAAAAATGAAACAGGTTATAAAAACCTTACTAAATTAGTTTCTTCTGCTTGGGTTGATGGTTTTTACACAAAACCACGAATCGACCGTGAACTGTTAGAAAAGCATCACGAGGGTTTAGTGTGCCTTTCTGCTTGTCTTGCAGGCGAAATTCCTAAACTTATAGTTAATGGCGAATACATTAAGGCAAAAGAAACGGCAATTTGGTATTCAAATCTTTTCGGTAAAGATAACTACTATCTTGAGATGCAAGACCACTCATTGTCAGAACAAATAAAAGTTAATGAGGGGTTACTTCGTCTTTCACAAGAAACAGGTATTCCACTTGTAGCAACAAACGACGTGCATTATATTGACCGTGCAGATGCTAAAGTACAAAAAGTTCTTATTTGTATTGCCACTAACCATACTGTTGATGAAGAATCTGCACTTGAGTTTGAGACAGATGAGTTCTACCTTAAAACTGAAGCAGAAATGCGTCAAAAGTTTGGTTATGTTGAAGACGCACTTCAGAACACTCAAAAAATTGCCGATATGTGTAATTTCGATTTTGAGTTTGGCAACACAAAACTTCCAAATTTTCAAGTGCCTCATGGAATCACTCACTATGATTATCTTCGAGAAAAATCCTATAAAGGATTAAAAGAAAAATACGGCGAAAATCCTGATAAATTATATATTGACCGACTTGAATACGAACTTTCAGTAATTGAAAGTATGGGATATGTTGATTATTTCCTTATAGTATCTGACTTTATTCAATATGCAAAAGATAATGGTATTCCTGTGGGTCCGGGTCGTGGCTCAGGTGCAGGCAGTATCTGTGCTTATTGCACAGGCATTACAAATGTTGACCCTATAAAATATAACTTGATTTTTGAGCGTTTCTTGAATCCTGAGCGTGTCAGTATGCCTGATATTGATGTTGATTTCTGTTATGAAAGAAGACAAGAAGTAATAGACTATGTTGTCAATAAATATGGTGCAGACCATGTAGCGCAGATTGTAACTTTTGGTACAATGGCTGCTCGTGCTGCAATTCGTGATGTTGGCAGAGCGTTGGGAATGCCTTATGCAACTGTTGATAATGTTGCAAAGAAAATCCCAAGAGCATTAGGCATTACAATAGAAAAAGCACTTAAAGAAAGTGAAGAATTAAAACTTCTTTACGATAGTGATGATAAAGTGAAAGAACTTATTGATACTTCAATGAGTGTTGAAGGTATGCCTCGTCATGCGTCAACTCATGCCGCAGGTATTGTTATTACTGACCGTCCTGTCAGCGATTATGTGCCACTTGCAACCAATGATGAATCTGTTGTTACACAGTTTACAATGACAACTATTGAAGAATTAGGACTTCTGAAAATGGATTTCCTTGGACTTCGCACATTAACTGTTATCAACGACTGTGTGAAAATGGTACAGCGTAAAAATCCTCAGTTTGATATTGAAAATATTGATTTCAACGACCAGAATGTCTATTCGTTGTTTACAAGTGGTAAAACTGACGGCGTATTCCAATGTGAATCAAATGGTATGAGAAGCGTATTTATGCGCCTCAAACCAACAAATATTGAAGATATTATTGCTGTTATTTCACTTTATCGACCAGGTCCTATGGATTCCATAGATACCTATATACAAAACAGACACAATCCTGATAATATTCGATACAAAACACCAATGTTACGAGATATTCTTGATGTTACCTATGGTTGTATGGTTTATCAGGAACAAGTTATGCAGATTTTCCGTTCTCTTGCTGGTTATTCTCTTGGTAGAGCTGATATTGTCCGTCGTGCTATGTCAAAGAAAAAGCATAAAGTTCTTGAAGATGAGCGTGCATTTTTCTGTGATGGTTGCGCAAAAAATGGCATCTCAAACGCAATTGCAAATGAAATATTTGATGACATGTCATCATTCGCGTCTTACGCATTTAACAAATCTCACGCAGCTGCATATGCTGTTGTAGCGTACAGAACTGCATATCTTAAATATTATTATCCAAGTGAGTTTATGGCTGCACTTCTTACAAGTGTGCTTGATAACTCCGACAAAGTTGCAGGTTATATTGATGATTGTAAACGCAACGGAATAAAAATTCTTCCACCAAATGTTAATTTCAGTTTCAAGCATTTTACTGTTGCCAACGATAACAAAAAATCAATTATGTTTGGTCTTTTGGCAATCAAAAATCTTGGTCACGATTTTATTGATACAATAATTACAGAACGAGAAAAAAATGGTAAATTTACATCTTTCTATTCGTTTTGTAAGCGTGTGCACGGTAAAGGCTTTAACCGTCGTTCAGTTGAAAGTCTTATTAAAAGTGGTGCTTTAGATGGCTTAGGCAATAATAGAAATGAAATGCTTATAAATCTACCATTTATTATTGATGAACTTGACGATAATCGCAGACGAAATGTTCAAGGTCAAATAGGTTTTTTTGATATGATGAGTGAGGGAGCAAGTTCTGAATATGTAATGAAATCTACAAATGAATTAAGAACTCAAGAACTTCTTTTAATGGAAAAAGAGACAACAGGTCTTTATATTTCATCACATCCAATGGAGCAATATACAGATTTTAGTGATGAACTAAAATGTGATAAAATTGGCAATATTATAAATGCTGAAAGTGATTTTAACTCGCCTTATGTTGATAGTGCATCTGTTAAAATTATGGGTATAATAAGTAGTATCACGCGAAAGCAGACTAAAAAAGGCGAAAGTATGGCGTTTATAAATATTGAAGATGTTAGTGGTACAATTGAAGTAATTGTATTCCCTAAACTTCTTGCAAAATATATGAATAAAATAAATAGCGGAGTTGCGGTGCTTATTGGCGGAAGACTTTCAATGCGTGAAGAAGAAAATCCAAAAATAATTCTTGATTTTCTTGAATTGGCTGACATTGCAAAAGATAGCCGCACAAAGAAAAACGGCTTGTTTATAAGAGTTGAAAATCAAAACTCTCCTATATACAATAAGTGTTTTGAAACTATAAGCAAAATTGGTACAGCGGGAGAAACACCTTTGTATTTTTACTTTGCTTCAACAAAACAGTATTTACCTTGTAATAAAATAACTGTAACAGATAATCTTATTGAAGAGTTAAAAGAAATTGCAGGGGCTCAGAATGTAATATTACAAAAGTGATTATTTGCTTGATTTTTACGATTTATTATGTTATTATAAGTATTCAATGTGGTAATATTTAGCAAAAATACAAAAGGGTGATAAAAATGAAGACAATAGGTGTTTTAACAAGTGGCGGCGACGCTCCCGGTATGAATGCTGCTGTTCGTGCAGTTGTTCGCGCAGGTTGTGAAAACGG
>CALCBQ010000030.1 GCA_937897215.1 uncultured Clostridia bacterium
CTTCGTCAAAATCTTCGATTTTGCCCCCTCCCTCAACGAGGGAGGGTGATAGGTTGTGTCTATGCAAAGAGCCCGACAAACTCAAATTTATTTAATAAACTTCAATAATTTATCTTTCTCATTCTCAACTTTTCCATCGATTACGGCGTTAAGGCATTTTTCTAATGTCTCGCCGATTTCTTTGCCCTTGTAACCGAGAGCAATTAAATCGTTACCGTCAATTTCAAGGTGCTTTATTGAAAAACATTCTTTTTCGTTGATAATCTCATTTGCAATATGGCGGGTTTGCTTGTAAAAATCTTCCCCACGGAAATGTTCGGGATTTTGAGCTGAGTTGTCGCAATATTTGATTTCAATTAAATCGAAAATCAAATCTGCACCGATTTGCGACATAATCTTTTTAAGTCGTTTACGGTCAGGTTTTGTCATATCGTTGACCATAATAGGACTATCGTGCATTTTTACAAGTGTTACAACTTTGTTCTTCGTATCATTATCAAAACGAAGTCTTGTCATAATTTTTTCTGTCATTTCGGCACTCTTTTTCGGGTGTGAGTAATAATGTTGCTCGCCTTTTTCATCAAAATGTGCCACACTCGGTTTGCCAATATCGTGGAAGAAAAGTGCAAGACGGATTATAGGGTTTTGACTACTTTTTTCAACTGCTTTAAGTGTGTGAGTGTAAACATCAAAACAATGATGACGATTTTTCTGCTCGAACCCTACACACTCACGAATTTCAGGAATAAACACGGTAACAACATCTGAAAACTCCTGCAAAACATTGTAAGCGTTTTTGCCACAAATAAGTTTTGTAAATTCTTCGCGAATACGCTCTGCAGAAATATTTTTAAGTAATTCACGGCATTTGTGGATTGCTTTTTTAGTTTCTTCTTCAATAGTGAAGCCTAAAACTGCAGAAAATCGCATAGCACGAAGAATACGAAGAGCATCTTCACGAAATCTTGTTTCTGCATTACCAATACAACGGATTGTCTGGTTTTTTATATCCTCAAGTCCACCTACAAGGTCGCAAAAACCTTTGTCGAAATCGTAGGCAATTCCATTCATTGTGAAATCACGGCGCACAACATCATCTGCCAACGACTTTGAAAAAGTTACGCTGTCAGGGTGGCGGTTGTCAGAGTAAGTACCCTCACTTCTGTATGTGGTTATTTCAAGTGGCTCGTTATTTATAAGCACAGTAACTGTGCCATGCTTAATGCCCGTTTCAATAACACGAAAATCCGAAAAAACCTGTTTAACCTCTTCTGGTGTAGCGTTTGTTGTAATGTCAATGTCGCCTATTGGCAAATCCATAACAAAATCGCGCACACTACCACCAATTAAAAACGCTTCAAATCCTTTTGATTTAAGAATTTCAATGGCAGTTTTAGATTCAGGTTTAAATTTATTTGTTTTCGTCATCTAATGCTTTTTCTAATGCTAAAGCCAACTGGTCAGGGCAAGATGTGTTTTTAAAGCCACATTTCATACCTTTGAGCAATTCTATAACTTCTTGGGCAGGTCTGCCCTCAACAAGAGCGCCAATACCTTTAAGATTACCGTTGCATCCTCCAAAGAATGAAACATTTTTAACTATTCCGTTATCAAGTTCAAAATCAATTTGTCGTGAGCAAGTGCCACGAGTTTTATATGAATGTGTCATATTATTTTACCTCATAAATTTTATTTGCAAGTGTAACTAATTCTTCCATTGTAAGTGCTTCTGCACGAGCAGTAGGGGAAAGACCTGCGTTTTCTATTGCAAGTGCAAGTTTGTCTTTTCCTATACCCATTCCACTTGAAACAGAGTTGAGAATTGTCTTTCTTCTCTGTGCAAAAGCAGATTTAATCATTTTGAAGAAAAGTTCCTCATCTTTTACATCGTAGTTACCTTTTTTAGTCAAATCAAGTCTGATTACGCAACTGTCAACCTTAGGACTTGGAAAGAATGACCCACGAGAAACATCAAAAAGTTTTTTCGCCTGGGCATAATAATTTACTGCAACAGTAACTGCACCGCTCTCTCTTGAGCCAACCCTTGCGCAAAGACGGTCGCCAGCCTCTTTCTGTACCATAACAATAATCTTATTAAAAGGCAATTTTTCTTCTAAAAGTCGCATAATAACAGGGCTTGTAATGTAGTAAGGGAGATTTGCACACACAAAAACTTCCATACCCTGAAAATGCTCTTCAATGACTTTTTTTAGGTCGATTTTAAGAATATCGCCGTTAATAAGTGTAAGATTATCATACCCTGCAAGTGTGTCTTCTAATACAGGAAAAAGCCTTGTATCGAGCTCAACGCACACAACTTTTTCACAGCGTTCAAGAAGTTCTTTCGTAAGAACACCTACGCCTGCACCGATTTCAAGCACACCGATAGGTTTGTCTGTGCTTTCTCGTACTGCCTCTGCCATTTTTGGACAAACAGTAGGGTTTACAAGAAAGTTCTGCCCTAATCCTTTTGAAAATGTAACTGAATGTTCGCCCATAACCTTTTTAATAACCGAAAGGTCTGTAAGCGTGTAATTTTTCTTATCTGACATATTTATCCTTTACCTTACCAAGTATTTTCATACCCTCTTGGATTTTTTCTTTTGATGGTGTTGAGAAGTTCATTCTGAAACAGTTTGTTTTCTCGTTATTTATCATAAATGCTGTGCCTGGTACTACTGCAACCTTATTTGCAATACAATCTTTTACAAATTCCAGCATATCCACATTTTCGGGGAGTTCGCACCACACAAAAAGTCCACCCTCAGGACGAACATATTTAACAAAATCCCCTAATTCACTATCGATTAAATCGCACATAAGATTAAGTTTTTCACGATAGATTTCACGGATTTTTTGAATATGAGCATCAATATCATTTTCTGTCATCCATTTATGCACAAGCATCTGTGAAAATACAGGAGTGTGCACATCTGCAGCTTGCTTGCCAACGGTCATTTTTGCGATAATAGGAGTTGGTGCAACAATGTAACCAACGCGAATACCGGGAGCTAAAAGTTTTGAGAATGAGCCTGCATAAATAACAATTCCATCTTCGTCAAAGCTCTTGATTGATGGCACTTCTTCGCCTGAAACTCGCAAATCTCCGTAAGGGTTGTCCTCTAAAATTAAAAGACCATATTTTTTAGCAAGAGCATAAACGGCTTTGCGCTTTGCAAGGCTCATTGTAGCCCCTGACGGATTTTGAAAATTAGGAATTGTATAAATAAATCTTGGATTTACTGCATTTTTGATTGCTTCTTCAAGCTTTTCAATGTTCATGCCGTCGGATTCAACAGGAACGCCTTGAAGTTTACATCCATAAGAGCGGAAGCAGTTAAGTGAGCCAATAAAAGATGGACATTCACAAATTACAGTATCTCCAAAATCACAAAGTGCTTTTGTGGCTAAATCCATAACCTGTTGAGCACCTGAAGTAACAATAAGACTGTCAAAATCTTTACCGATATTATATTTTTCTTTTGCAAAGGTTGTAAGAGTATCAATAAGTGGTTTGTACCCTTCTGTAACTCCATATTGTAATGCAGTAACGGGAGCATTTTCGAAAATCTCTGTCGAAATACGCTTTACTTCATCAATAGGAAAAGAAGCTTCGTCAGGGTTGCCTGCCGCAAAAGGAATAACCGCAGGGTCTTGTGTTGCTTTTAAGATTTCACGAATTGCAGATGGCTGCAATTCTGATATTCTTTTAGAAAAATAGTAGTCCATGTGTATCACCTTTAAGAAAGATATAAATAATTTTATCATAACAGACCAATCATTTCAAGAGCGACTAAATTTAATGCTTACATATTGCACAACTTACGAGAGTGTGGTAAAATTATAATAAGATGTAAGAAAGGAGGAAATCGGAAATGTTCAGAAATATTATTTCAGAAATAACAAAAATCAAAAATGTTGAGCAGAGCAAAATCAGTGAAGCGTATGAAGCAAAAAAGGCGAAGAACAGCGATAATCCTATTTATCGTGAAGTTGAAGCAGAAAGAATACATACAAACTTTATCAGAATTATTCCTGCATCAATTGCGCTTTTGATTGTTGAAGTCTGTGGTATGCTCTGGGCGTTGTGGTCAAATGTAAAATTCGATTTTGGCAAAGGATTTCTGATTTCCTGCTGTGTGTTTGCTTTTGTGTCGGTATGCTTCATTATAGCCATTGAGTTTCTTTTAAAATACAAGAAAACCTCAAACCAGCAAATGAAGATTATTTACACTTCTTATTGGGTTTTGTATACCATTGAAGCGCTGTCATTCTCTGTTATGGAGGCACTTGACAGACAAACAACAAACAATTATCTGATTTTCGTACTTCTTATTTCAATATTACCTGTAATCACGCCGTTTACAAAAAACCTTATGCTTATCGTAGCACTTTATGTGGAGTGTTGTGCTTTGCTTTTTGCAATGGCAACTCCGACAGATTTGATGCTTTGTTTTTTAATAACCGTACTCGGTATGGGTTATTCGGTTGTTCACTTTAATCATTATCTTTCAGTAAGTATTGCTAACAAAAAACTTGAATTTTCGGCAAACGGCGATTTGCTTACAAGTTTTATGAACAGACGCGGACTTGAAAAGGCTGCGCCATCTCTTCGCAGCTTCTGTAAGAATAATGGATACAATTTCTGTATGATTATGATGGATATTGACAACTTTAAGTCATATAACGACAGATACGGCCACCTTGAAGGCGATATTTGTCTTAAAACTGTGTCTGCTTGTGTTAAAGAGAATTTCTCAAGACCAACTGACTTGTGTGTCCGTTACGGTGGCGAAGAATTTCTTATTCTTACCGCACAAAAAGATGTTGAAAAATTGGTTGAGCATCTTGAAGATACTCTTGAACTCGTCAATGATATTGAGTTAGAAAACACCTATGAATCAGTTTCAATAAGTGCGGGGTTGTATGTTGCAACCGAAGAGGATGAAGATTTATCAATCGAACGCCTTGTTGAGCGTGCCGACAAGCAACTTTATAACGCTAAAAAACGCGGTAAAAACTGTGTAAGTTATAAAGACGAAATTTATTAAGACAATAAAAAGCCACTTTCGTGAGAAGTGGCTTTTGCTTTGTTTTTATTGTTGTGGCATTCCGCCCTGCATAAGTGAAGACATCATTCCGCCCTTTTTCTTTTTAGGTGGTTTATATGCTGGTGGATTTTTCATAAGTTCTTTTGCTTTTTTACCTGCAGGTGATGCAAGATATTTGTTAACAGCAACAAGAGTGTCATAGAAATCATTGTCTGAAATGTATTCACGACATTTTTCAAGTAATTCCTTATCGTTATCGATTTCGCCTAAGATTGTAACAACAACAAGGTCTTGAACATCGTTAGAACCATTTTCATAGATTTCGCTTAAAATCTTAAAGAGCTTCTTTAATTGTTGAGTATCATTTGAACGGAGTGTTTGCATAATATATGCGTTACCGTGATTTACAAAGAAATCTTCTCCAAGGAATTCGTCGTATTTCTGGAAATTCTCTTTGTATGCATCTTTAAGTTCAGGGTAAAGAGTAGCAATTCTGCTTGCAAGAGTGTTAGCATCATAAGCAGTACCATTCTTTGCAGCGGATTTTGAAATTGTATGTGGAGTTTTCTTTGCAACCTGTTTTGCTTTTTTACCATGAGATGTTGCAACTGTGTCAGTAATTTCGTTGCAAAGTGATTTAATATCACGCTCTTCAAAAGAGTCAAGGTCAAGAAGGTTTGACTCAGTTTTAGCAAATTCGCCGTCTTCAACTTTTTCCATAACATCAAGAAGATTGTCGTGGCTTAAAAGACGAAGAGTAAGGTCGCCTTTTTTGAATTCTGCAAAAGCAGTTTCATCTTCTTCTGTAACAGAAGTTAAAAGTTCAAAACCGTTAGCAGAAAACTTTTCACTACAACCTTTAACAATAAGTTCAAGGGCTTCTTTTCTCGTCTGCATTTTTAATACCTCAAATCAAAAAATAATATATCTTGATAAGTATAACACATTTATTTCAGTTTGTCATTAAAAATTTGTGAATATTATAATTGATTACTTAAATATATTGTGATAAAATAAATATATCTATGACTATCAGTCAGTAGCGGAGTGAAAATTTATGAAAAATGCACTTATAATTTTTGGCGGAGTTTCATCTGAACACAGTGTCTCTTGTGTTTCGGCAACGTCAGTAATCAGAAATATTCCAAAAGATAAATACAATGTTGTAATGCTTGGCATTTCAACTAAAGGCGAAATGTTTGTTTATGAGGGCGATTTTAACAACCTTAAAAATGACGGTTGGCTTCAAGATGCATCAAAACTTAAAAAAGCAGTAATTTCAACAGACCGTGCTGACCACGGAATTATTGTGTTTAACGAAAACGGTTATGAGAAAATACGAATTGACGTTTGCTTCCCTGTAATGCACGGTAAAAACGGCGAAGACGGCACAATGCAAGGACTTCTTACAATTGCGGGTATTCCTTATGTTGGTTGCAATACAATGGCATCTGCAGTTTGTATGGATAAAGCAATGACAAACGCAATCTGCGACATTAACGGAATTGCACAAGCAAAATGGAAATACATAACAAAATATGATTTTGAGCATCGCGGTAGAGAATTTGCAAGAGAGTGTGAAGAATATTTGGGACTTCCTGTATTCATTAAACCTGCAAACGCAGGCTCATCTGTTGGTGTTGTAAAAGCAAAAACTCTTGAAGAAATTCAGCGTGGTCTGGATTATGCACTTCAATTTGACTCTCGCGTAGTTGTTGAAGAAGCAATTGAGGGTGCAGAGGTTGAGTGTGCAGTTATGGGTAATGATGAGCCATTCGCAGGTGCAGTAGGCGAAATTGAGCCTTGTAACGAATTTTACGATTTTGATGCAAAATATGAGTCGGATAGCGGACTTCACATTCCTGCAAGAATAGGCGAAGAAAAAATCAAAGAAGTGCAAGAAAAGGCAATTAAAGCATATAAGGCATGGGGTTGCTCAGGTCTTGCTCGTGTAGATTTCTTTGTAAGATATTCTGACGGTGCAGTACTTCTTAATGAGCCAAACACACTTCCTGGCTTTACAAATATCAGTATGTACCCAATGCTTATGGATAAAGCAGGTATTCCATACGGCGACTTAATCGATAAGCTTTGCACTTTTGCAATTGAAAAATGGGAAAAGGAATTTGAACAGTGAAAAAAGAAGCAGTAATCAGAATTGTAAGTATGCAACGCACCGAAAACGGCGACAATTCGGGCGAAATGTCGGTTACAGGTACTCTTACTTGTGAAAATGACAAAGCAGTAATTGAATATATTGAAAATAACGAAGAAACAGGACCGGAAGAAACATCAATTACAGTTTTTAATAATAATACTGTAAGCATTGTGCGAAAGGGTCAGTTTAGTTCTGAAATGATGGTTGAAAAGAATGTGCGTCACCACACATTTTATAGTACTCCTTATGGGGAACTTACAATGGGCATTTACGGAAATCAGGTTGATTGGTCAAAAGATGATAATGGTGGAGTTCTTAAAATGAAATATTCACTTGATTTTAACAACGGATTTGTATCAGAAAACACTATGAATATATATATTGAGGAGAAATAAGGATGTCAAAACTTGTTAAACAGGCAACAGACCAACTTCATACACTTATTGTTGATGCGTTAGGCAAAGCAGTGGCAGAAGGCGAAATCCCTGCAGAGCCAATTCCTGCATTTAATATTGAAGTCCCTGCAAATCGTGATAACGGCGACTATTCATCAAATATTGCATTTGTTTGCGCAAAGGTTTTCCGTCGCGCACCTAAAATGATTGCAGATTTAGTTGCAAAACATATTGAGCTTGACGGCACATATTTTGCTGAATGTTCAGTTGCAGGCGCAGGCTTTGTTAACTTTACACTTGCAAAGGATTTCTATGCCGATATTCTTCAAGATGTTAAAACTCTCGGCAAAGATTACGGTAGAAGCGACTACGGTAACGGCAAAAAAATCAATGTTGAATTTGTTTCTGCTAACCCAACAGGACCAATGCACATGGGTAATGCTCGTGGTGGTGCGTTAGGCGATTGCCTTGCAGCAGTGCTTGATATGGCGGGTTACCAAGTTGAGCGTGAATTTTATATCAATGACGCAGGCAATCAGATTGAAAAATTTGGTCTTTCACTTGATATTCGTTATCAGCAGATTTTCAAAGGCGAAGATGCAGTAGAATTGCCTGAAGATAGTTATCACGGCGAAGATATTAAAGAGCGCGCACAACAGTTTGCCGATGTTTATGGCGACGAATATATAACTAAGAGCGAAGATGAGAGAAGAAAAGCACTTGTAGAATTTGCTCTTCCTAAAAATATTGATAATATGAAAGCCAATATGGCGAAATACCGTATTGAATATGACACTTGGTTTAAGGAAAGTCAGCTTCACGATAGTGGTGCCGTTAAAGAGGTTATCGACTACCTTACAAACAAGGGCTTGACTTACGAAAAAGACGGTGCAGTTTGGTACAATAATATTAAAGTACAAACAGAAATGCTCACTCGTCAGGGTAAATCTCAAGAAGATATTGAAAAATTAGACCTTAAAGACGATGTTCTTATTCGTCAGAACGGCAACCCAACATATTTTGCTGCAGATATTGCCTACCATAAGAATAAACTTGTTACTCGTGGTTTTGATAAGGCAATTGATGTTTGGGGCGCAGACCACCACGGCCATGTTGCCCGTATGAAAGGTGTGCTTGAAGCACTTGACCTTGATGCTGACCGTCTTGATGTTATCTTAATGCAACTTGTTCGTCTTACTCGTGATGGCGAAGTTGTAAGAATGTCAAAAAGAACGGGTAAAGCAATCACACTTGTTGACTTGCTTGAAGATATTCCTGTTGATGCAGTTCGTTTCCTTTTCAATATGCGTGAGCCCGGCTCACAGATGGATTTCGACCTTGATTTAGCGGTTG
>CALCBQ010000031.1 GCA_937897215.1 uncultured Clostridia bacterium
AAAAAGTACTTCTTGCTGCTTAATTAGCGGCGAGCATTCCCCCGGGAGAACTGCGGCCCGGTACGGAGTGTCATTTAGCAGTAAATGTGAACGGATAACCGCTCTGTAGTCCGTCACACATCACAGAGCTACTGAAAGGAATGCCTGTTTGTCGGCTGTCCCGTAGGGAATGACAATAGATAAACTACACTCGTAGAAAGTTTCAGGAATAGATTTTCGGACGTGGTTTCGATTACCACCATCTCCACCAAAAGCGCCACATAAACGTGGCTAAAAGAAGAAAGAATAAAGAATAAATAAGAAATAATAAATATGCACAACCAAATGCGCTTTTGTATTATTCTTTATTCTCTATTCTTTTTTCTTTATTCTTTAATTGAGGAGGCTTTGACTGTGAAAGAAAATATTTTACTGGAAAAATCATTGCTTTTTTCTGCACGAATAATTAAACTTAACAAATACTTAACAAAAGAAAAACGCGAACACATTATTTCTAAACAAATTGTTCGTAGTGCAACCTCAATAGGTGCTAACGCCAACGAAGCTGTGTATGGTGTAAGCAAAGCCGAATTCATATCAAAAATGCAAATCTCACTAAAAGAAACAGCAGAAACAGAATATTGGTTAAGACTTTTAGTTTTATCAGAATACCTTAACGAGGACGAAGGTCAATCCCTTATCAACGATTGCCTTGAAATCAAACGAATCCTTATCTCAACACTTAATACTGCTAAGAACAAAGACCTTAAATAAGGTCTTTGTTTTTTTATTGAAATCCCGCTAAAAATATGTTACCATTTACTTATACAAATCTTACAAAGGGGATTTATTTATGGGAAAGAAAATTATTGTTGCAGGTGGTGGCCACGGTGGTATTGCCACTGCTATGCTTTTGGCACAGCGTGGCTATGACGTTACCGTTTATGAGCGTAATGCAAAAACTAAAATGGGCTATGACTGGACCGACATTTTTGACAGAAAAGGACTTTTAGCAATAGGGCTTCCTATTCCTGACCACAGTCTTTATAACCTTAAAAATGATGTTACATTCTATGGTCCTGCTATGGAAACTGCACTTACACAGAACACTGATGACGATAAAAAAGAAATCCAGATGGAGCGTCGTGAAATCTATAAATATCTTATCTCTTATGCCGTTAAAGCAGGTGTGAAGTTTGAATACAAGCACAATGTAGAAGAACCAATTTTCTTTGGCAATCGAGTTGTGGGCATCAAAACTGACAAGGGCGAATATTACGCTGACCTTGTTATTGACGCTTGTGGTATAAACTCCCCTCTCCGTCAGAAAATGCCTGCATCAACAGGTATTCAAAACAATCCTATTGAATACGAGCAGTTTTATGTGTACCGTGCTTTTTTTAACAAGACTGCCGAAGTAAAGGACGACGAAAAATTCAAGATTATTATGCTACCTAACAACGAGTTGGGCATTTCTTGGGTGGCTACTGAAGAAGACCATACTGACGTGCTTATTGGTCGTTTCCACAAGTTTGACCTTGATTATGCAATCGAGCAAATCGACTTAATGCGACCTACAAACCCAAGCATTGGTACTGAAATTATTCGTGCTGGAGATTTTGCAAACATTCCTGTACGCCAACCTCTCGGCGTTATGGTTGCTGACGGTTATGCTGCAATCGGCGACTCTGCATTTATGACCGTACCGATTATCGGTTCAGGTATTGCAAACGCTCTTAAAGCTGCAAAAATCCTTGCAGATGCAGTTTCAAATGATTACAGTAACTCATTCAGTGCTGAAACTCTTTGGGAATACCAGAAAAACTACTACAAAGCAATCGGCGCATCAATGGCACCAATGGCTTGTGTTAAATTGTTGCTTACTCGTCTTGAGGGACACGAGCTTGACTACATATTCGCAAAAGGAATCCTTAACGCAGAAGATATGACAATCGACGCAGATTCTTCAAGCCTTGGTGCAATGCTTAGCGGTATGAACCCTGCAGATATTAAGATTAAAGTGCAAGGACTTATCAACAATAAAGCAATCCTTAAAAAAGTTGTTAATATGGGATTGCAGCTTGGCAAAGCAACTGCAGTTACAGCAGCAATGCCACAAACATACAACCGTAAAGCAATCCTTAAATGGGTTGAACAATATAACAAATGCTTTAAGCATTAAGGGGTATTTTTATGACAAAGAAATTGCGAAGTTCTAACATTGAACTTTACAGAATATTTATGATGCTCATAATTATTGCGCATCATCTTGTTGTCAATTCAGGTGTTACCGAAGCATTTAGTTTTAAGAACGTTACAGGAAATATGATTTTTCTATACCTTTTCGGATTCGGTGGAAAACCTATGATTGACGGTTTTCTTTTGATTACAGGGTATTTCTCTATCAAAGGAAAGTTTACTGTTGAAAAAGCCTTAAAAGTGCTCGTAGAAATTGTGTTTTATAAAGTCGGTTTTTATTTTCTTTTCTGCCTTCTTGGACTTCAGACTTTTGAAATTCAATCATTTAAAGAAACTGTATTCTATGTATTCTATGCAGGACACACCGCATTCCCCGCTACATACTTCTGGTTATATTTATTAACACCGTTTCTTAACAAACTTGTTGATGGTTTAAGTAAAAAGAATTACCAATGCTTACTTGGAGTTCTGTTAATGTATTTTACAATCATCTCAACTGTAATTGATACTGTTGATACTTTCAACGAACTGGGTTGGTATGTAACTGTGTATTTCATAGGTGGATATCTTCGTTTGTATGAACCGAAATTCCTCAATAACAGTGTAAAGAGTGGTTTATTATCGTTAGCATCTCTACTTGCTTGTTATGCAAGTATTCTTTCAATAATCAACGACCACATAGAAGGCGTAACAAAACTTTCTCCTTTCTACTATGTTTCAAATGCCCACAAGCTTTTAGGTGTTCTTTTAGCGATTACTTCATTCCAATTCTTCCGCCATCTCAAAGTGCCCACAAGCCGAATTATAAACACAATGGCATCATCAATTTTCGGCGTATTGCTTATACATGGTAATAGTGCAACTATGCGAAAATGGTTGTGGCGTGATTTTCTTGATATTAAAGGTCATTACGAATGGGAATGGTTACCTTTATATTCAATTGTCTGCGTGGTTGCAATTTTCCTTGTATGTACTGCGCTCGACTTAATTCGTATACATCTTTTAGAAAAACCAGCATTTATTGTGTATAGAAAAATTGAAGAAAAAATCCTTGTATGGTGGAACAATCGCAAATCAATATCAGAAACAGAAACCGAATAGCAAAACAAAAAGACGGAGTTTTTACACTCCGTCTTTTTTATATTGGTTGTTAAACTTATTTAGAAGCTTCTTCAACAGCAACTGCACATGCAACTGTTGCGCCTACCATT
>CALCBQ010000032.1 GCA_937897215.1 uncultured Clostridia bacterium
CGATTTTGCCACCTCCCTCAATGAGGGAGGGTAATAGGTTGTATCTATACAAAGAACTCGACAAACTCAATTTTGCTGACACAATTATATATTGAAAATCAAAAAACATTGTATTATAATAATCTCATCAAAAATTCGAGGGTTATTATGAACGAGAACACAAAAGCAAAACTGTCATTAATTTTATCAATGTTCATATTTGGTACTATTGGTATTTTCAGAAAATATGTGCCACTTTCTTCAGGTCTTCTTGCTATTTCAAGAGGATACATAGGTGCATTGTTTTTGATTTTACTCATTTTTATCAAGAAAGACAAAATATCGTTCAAAGCAATTAAAAGTAATCTGTTTTTATTATGCCTTTCAGGTATGTTTATCGGCATTAACTGGATTTTACTTTTCGAGTCTTATCAATACACATCCGTTGCAACTGCAACACTTTGTTACTATATGGCACCTGTTTTTGTAATAATCGCATCACCGTTTTTATTCAAAGAGAAAATTACGTTGAAAAAGGCGATTTGTGTAATAGTAGCTCTTGTGGGTATGGTGCTTGTGTCAGGCATTGTTGAAACAGGATTTACAGGAATAGGCGAGTTGAAAGGTATTCTTTTAGGTCTTGGTGCGGCGGCGTTTTATGCATCAGTAATTGTGCTTAATAAGAAAATTAAAAATGTACCTATTTACGATAAAACTATCGTACAATTAGTAAGTGCAGCAACAGTTTTAGTGCCTTATTCATTACTTGTTGAAGATAACTCTGCGGTAGAAATTACACCAATTGTCATTATTATGCTTTTAATTGTTGGTGTTGTGCATACGGGGTTTGCCTATGCGCTTTATTTTGGCACAATCGAAAAGTTACACACCCAGACAGTCGCACTTTTCAGTTACATTGACCCTATTGTTGCGATTATACTTTCTGCAGTTATTTTAAGTGAAAAAATGAGCATTTTCGGTGCTATCGGTGCAGTGCTTATTCTTGGTTCAACTATGATTAGCGAGATAACATTTAAGAAGAAACAATAAATTCCGGGGGTTATTATGAATAAGAAAAAGATTAAAAAAATCACAGCAATACCAATAATAATTATTGCTCTAATTGGAGTAATTACTTTTGTTATTATGGGGGTAAAGGATGTTATGAATTACGCACAACCGGCTAAAAGCGAAGGCGGAAAATATCTTTTTGCATATTTTGTAGGTAACGAGCCTGAGCAGGAGCGAATCCACTTTGCAGTAAGTAAAGATGGTTATAATTTCGAGGCGCTTAACGGTAATCAACCGGTTATTATTCAGAATCTCGGCAAGCGTTCAGTTCGCGACCCATATATTCTTAAAGGTCAAGACGGATTTTACTACATAATCGGTACAGATATGAAAAGCGCAGAGGGTTGGACCTCAAACCATGCTCTTGTTACATGGAAATCAAAGGATTTAATCACTTGGACAGACGAAACAATTATTGATATCCGTGATTTTGGTGGCACATATTCAGAAACAACTCGCGCTTGGGCACCACAAGCAATCTGGGATGCAGAAAAACAAGCATATATGGTTTACTGGGCGCACTCAACCGTATGGAATGACGTTGCACAGATGTATTATGCATATACAACTGACTTCAAGACAATTACAGAGCCGCAGCTTTTATACGAAAGACCTGGAATTCAGACCATTGACGGCGATATTGCATACAGCGAAGAAAAAGGACTTTATTATCTTTATTTCAAGCATGATGAGGACCAGACAATCGCTTATGTAACAAGTGAAAATCTTACAGGACCATATACAAGTGAGCCTGTAGTTGTATCACTTGCAACAACAGGTGTTGAGGGTAGCGAAATCTATAACATAACAGGCACAGACCAATGGGTTATGATTATGGACGAATACGGCACAGACCGTTTCTTTATGCAACAGACAAGCGATTTTGAAAACTTTAAGCCCGTGAAGGCAGAGGATTACAGTATGGAATTCTTCCCACGACACGGCTCAGTTGTAGCAATTACAGATGATGAGTATAAAGCACTTGTAGAACATTTTGGGAAATAAATTTTAGCGTGCGAAGCACATTAAGCTTGGGTGCAGCCCAAATTTAGCTGACAAAGTCAATTTAGCAAAAAACTCGGGTAAACCCCGAGTTTTTTATTTAGCATATTCACTTTTAACTGTTTTCATAACCTTTGATGCGATTGGCATGGCGCTTGTCATACTTACGGTTGTATCTTCAACAACAACTATAATTGCGAAAGGCGTTTTCTCATTTTGCGAGTAGCCGATAAACAACGCGTTTGGTTTTGCATCTTCGCTATCACTTACTTCTGCAGTACCTGTTTTTCCACACATTTTCATTTTTGGAAAATAACTGTCGCCATAATAATTTTTAACATTTGAGCGAAGTAAATCGTCAAGTTTTGCGGCGGTGTCTGAAGTGAAATATTCTCCGAGAGATTCATCGGTTGCGCTGAAAGTTGTTTTTCCTTCAGGGGAGATAATCTCACTTACAATCTGCGGAGTAGGGGCAATACCGTTGTTTGCAATAGATGAAACGATAGTAAGCATCTGACAAGGATTTATAAGAGTTGTGTACTGGCCAATACCTGCCCAACCTAAATCAAGGGCATTAGCCTCAGTAAGACTTATTTTGCTTTTTGCACAACGGATTTTATCACTTACCATAATGTTTGTATTGTTAAAGCCTAATCTTTCTGCAGTAGCAGTCATCTTTTCATTACCTAATTCATAAGCGATTTCCGCAAAGGCTACATTGCAAGATTTGTTAAGTGCTTCTTCAAAATCCACCTTACCGTGAGTGCCGTTACAGATTACATAGCCTTCACCAATTTGCACTTTACCTTTACAAGTAAAAGTACGGTCATAAATATCAGGAATATTCTCAATAGCACAAGCGGCGGTCAACACCTTAAAGGTTGAGCCGGGAGTGTAAAGTCCTGAGAAAAATCTATTCATATAAATACCGTCGTATTTGCCTGTTGTATCGGTATTTATATCGGTCGGCTTATCTAAAATATCATAAGTCGGATTTGAAACAATACAGATAATCTTGCCCGTTTTGTAATTCATAACGCCGACAGTACCTTTTTTATTGCCCAACGCTTTATATGCGGTTTTGCAAACTTCTGCGTTAAGAGTAAGTTTGATATCGTTACCTTTGCCATAGCGTTTAAGATTGTAAACGCCATCAGTTAAGGTGTATCCCGTAAGTTCATCTTTGAATGATGTCTGAATACCGCTTGCAATATATCCTGCACTGTCGCCAACGGTGTGTAAAGTGCCAAGACGGATATATTTGTTGCTATGATAAACTCGTTTGCCGTTTTCAGTTGTAACAAGAATTTCCCCGTTAATATCGGTAATATCCCCTGCGGTTGCAAGTGCGCCGTTTGAATACAAGTGCTGATTTGCTCTGTTCATTGCCCACGTGTCCGCATTTGTTACAAGGTTGTAGTAGAGAAGTCCGCAACCTGCAAGAAAAAGCAAAATCAATGCATAAAGAGTTAATGCCCTGCGTGAAATAGATTTCATTGACGAACACCTCCATATCTGTAAGTGCTACGGTCAACCGATTTGATGAATGCAAGAAGCATCCAGCAACAAATTACACTTGAACCGCCACGGCTGATAAACGGCAGCGTTACACCGGTAAGTGGAAGAATATCGTTTACGCCGAACACGTTGAGTGATGCTTGAAACAGCATTAGTGAAGATGCGGCGCAAGCACAAATTGCATAGAATGATGAGCGTGCATATTTTGAATGACGGATAGAGTAAACGAGAAGTGCTACATAAGAAAGCAAGATAGCACCTGCCATAATCATACCGAATTCTTCGCATACTACACCAAATACAAGGTCTTCTGTTGCGGCAAAAATGTTACGGAGTTTGCCGTTGCCAAGTCCAACGCCGAAAAGCCCACCGCTTGCAGAGTAAATCATTGTTCGTGTCTGTTGATAGCCCGATGTATCAAAATATTCCCACACATGACCATAAGCTGCAAAACGATTTGCGACATACGGGCGGAACATAAGAACGATAAGTCCACCCATAAGGGCTACTGTGCATACAAGCACAAGAGTTCTGATATCGCCTGAACGCATAAATGAAATTACGATAAATGTAAAGAAGAATATAAGCGCGGTGCCAAAGTCATACATAAGGAACAATGCGCCAACACACGCGAATGCGAATATAATAAATTTTGTTAAACTTTTATTAGATTGTAATTTTTCAAGAGATGCGGCACCCACGAAAATAAAAACAACTTTAACAAGTTCAGACGGTTGAATTGACATTCCGCCAATATAAAGCCAGTTTTTTGCACCGTTTGTAAAACTTGCAAAAACAAGTGTGAACGCTAAAAGTCCGACTGCGCCGATTGCTGCAGGAATACGAAGGAATGAAACTCGTTTCAAATCTCTGAGTAGCCATTGTAAAAATACAAATCCCAATATACCAATAAGCACCGCAACAAGTTGTTTAAGCGCTTTGTCAGGGTAAACGCTTGCGGTAATTGAAAGTCCGATTGATGTAAGTAAAAATGCAATCAATTCAACTTCAAATCCCTTGCGCTTAAGTATGAGTCTGGTTCCGATAAAATAAATATATTCAACAAGAATATAAATACCAAAAGTGAGAATTATGCCCATTTTATGCTCGTCTGCTGCTTTGCTGACAAGTGTAAAAAGACAAGTCAACTGAAAAAGAGTGATGACAAAAAGCATCAATATAAGATTTACATTTTTAGTTTTCTTAAGCATAATTTCACCTTCTTTCTATGTGAATATTTGTTTTAATTTTCTTCGTACAAAAATGCAAAATCGCCGATTTTTATAACATCACCGTCATAAAGGGGTGTTTCAGAAAAAATCTGCTCACCATTAAGTGTTGTTTTTGTGACTTTACCGAAATCTACAATAAACCAAT
>CALCBQ010000033.1 GCA_937897215.1 uncultured Clostridia bacterium
GCGAAGCGACTGAGGGGGGAATTACGAATTCCGAATTACGCATTACGAATTGAATCCGACAAACTATAATTTGCAGAATGCTTTACAACATTTCCTTTTATTGACAAACTGTCTAAAAAAGCGTAATATATTCACATAGGGAAAACGAAAGGGGAATATTTATGGCAAAAAAAGTTTTAACTGTTGAACAAGCCGAAATTAAGGCGATGAAAAAAGCACGCTCATCTGAAAGAAGAGTTGCTTTTATTGCAATTTTACTTGCAGTTGCAATTGTAATTGCAGCGCTTTCAATAGGTAAATCATTTAGTGAAAGCAAAAATGCAGGCGAGGGCGAAGCCTATATTATTGACGATACAGCTAACCAGAATAGTAATATAGATAATGTTACTCCTGACAATTCACAAAACCAGTCAGATAATACTCAACAACAAACACCACAACAAGAAACTGTTAATAAAGACGAGATTTCTGACAATCCTGCTGACTGGACTAAAGAACAAATTGTTTATATGTATAAACAGGCTGCAACAAAATCTCACGATACTGCAGAGTCATCACAAACAATGACAATGCCTACAATGGTTGTAAATGACGGCGACGGCGCACTTGGTTTCTTTATCAATATGGTTAAACCTGTAATTGATTCAGTTATTGAAAAACAGGCAACTACATACGGTGGAATCACAGGTGGTTACAAGAATCTTGTAGCGTCAGATGTTGATACTGCAAGAGCTTACAAAGAGGGTAATTACACAGTTATTGAAATGCGTATGGTTGAACAGACTGACGGGCTCTATGGCGACCCGCAGGAAGGTACAGTTGGCCACGCTATCAATGTTCTTGGTAATGTTGCGACTGCAGTTGAACAGTTCCCTGATTTTGATATTAAGTATGAAGAAGCAGATATTAAAATTCACTATGCTGACCCAATCGTTAAAGTTCGTATCAACGAAAACGGTATAATTGAAAAAGGTACTTGGAGTTATACGTCAAAAATTGATATTAAACACCTTGCAATCGGTTCAGTTATGGTTGATAAAGCTTATGCCGAAATCGAATATGTAATCGTAGTTGGTGGCGGATTCTAAAATAAATATTAAAAATCCTCTGTTGTATGACAGGGGATTTTTTGCTATAATAGAAAAAATACTTTTTGGGGCTTTTATATGAAAAATGTTACACTTTTAGACTCTTATGAGCAAAACGCTTTTTCTCTTGAAGTCAAATATCTGAAATCACTTGATGCCAACAAACTGTTAAAGGGATTTTGTGAAATTGGGGGAGTAGAACTTGATGCCGAAAAATACGGCGGATGGGAAACCTCTGCAATTCAAGGTCATACTTTGGGTCATTACCTTACTGCAGTATCACAAGCGTATGCATCATCAAAAGACGAAGAATTCAAGAAAACTACAGATTATATGGTGTCAATTCTCGCAAAATGTCAGGCGAAAAACGGATACCTTGCGGCAATCCCCGAAAATCATTATATTCAACTTGAAACAGGGGATACAAATGGCACTTGGGTGCCTTGGTATTCAATGCATAAAATCCTTGCGGGGCTTATAAGTGTATATGAATTCACAGAAAACGAACAAGCATTAGAAGTTGCCTCAAAACTTGGCGATTGGGTGTATAGTCATACATCAAAATGGACTCCTGAAACACAGAAAACCATACTTAATATTGAATATGGCGGAATGAACGATGCCCTTTATGACCTTTATAAATTCACGAAAAGTGAAAAGCATTTGTCGGCTGCTCACAGTTTTGATGAAATGACACTTTTTGAGCCACTTTACAATGGCAAAGATATTCTCAACGGAAAGCACGCAAATACTACAATCCCTAAAATCAAAGGCGCACTTAACCGTTATTTAGTAACGAATGAAGATTATTATTTGCAAGTTGCAAAGAATTTCTGGGATATTGTTTTAAATAACCATACATATATTACAGGTGGCAACAGCGAGTGGGAACATTTTGGAGAGCCAAAAATTCTTGATGCAGAGCGTACAAACTGCAACTGTGAAACTTGTAATACTTATAATATGCTTAAACTTACTCGCGATTTGTTTAAGATTACAGGGGACACAAAATATGCCGATTATTATGAAAATACATTTATAAATGCAATTTTGTCGTCGCAAAACCCTGAAACAGGAATGACTACATATTTTCAGCCAATGGCGACTGGTTATTTTAAGGTTTACAGTACACCGTATGACCATTTTTGGTGTTGTACCGGCTCGGGTATGGAAAATTTCTCAAAACTCTCAGACAGTATTTATTTCTACAATTCAGATAGCCTTTATGTGAACAGATTTACATCTTCAAAAGTATCTTGGCAAGAAAAAGGACTTGATATTACACAAATTGCTGATTTGCGGAATGTCAAATTCACTATAAACGGCTCTGCTACGGCTAAAATCGTGCTTCGAGTACCTGATTGGACTAACAATCCTACCGTTAAAATAAATGGTGTGAAAACTGATTATAAGGCAAAAAACAACCTTATTATTCTTGAAAAAGATTGGAATAACGACACAATCGAATACACCTTGCCAATGCAAATTACAGTACATAAATTGCCCGATAACGAGAATACAGTAGCATTTAAGTATGGTCCTTGGGTGTTAAGTGCCAATATGGGTACAAATAAAATGGAAACAGGTGTAACTGGGGTAAATGTTACAATCCCAATGGAAGACGAAACCGTTTCAGATGTGCTTGTAATCGAGAATGATACAATCAAAAACTGGCTTGAAAACATCAATGAAAACCTTGAAAAAGAGGAAAATTCTTTGAATTTCACTCTTAAAGGCACAAATCAAAATCTTGTATTTTCTCTGCATTACAAGCAACATACAAATCGTTATGGAATATATTTCAAACTGGCAGAAAAGGGGAGTGCAAAATGAAAACAACAGAAAAAATCACAGCACAAGAAAGTCGTGAGATTTCAAGACTAAAAAAAATGCAAAATCGTAACAGTAGCAGTAAATATTTCTTTATATTGTTAATGTTAATTGCAATCGTTAATATTCTTGACGAAGTTACAAGTAACTTAACTGTTACTGTGCAGTCATCATTTATTACTGAATTTTTCGTAAATAACCCATTTATGGGTAAATATTATACTTATGAGGACGGACTTGCACTTCATTCAGGTATTGGTGTATTCACTTATGTTTTAGGTCTTTTCACACCATTCTATAAAGCACTTGCAGATAAATGGGGCAGAAAACCATTGTTTGCAATTTCTACACTTGGTATGGCTGTGGGACTTTTAGTAATCAATTTATCAACAAGTTACATAATGTTCCTTGTGGGTTTTGCGATTATAAGCTTCTTTATGGGGCACGATATTCAGATTATTTACATTCTTGAAGAAGCCCCTGATAAACACCGTGCAAAGATTTACAGTTTTCTTAAAAGTTTTGGTATTTTAGGCGTTATTTTAATTCCAACACTTCGCGATATGCTTATGGGTGATGATGCTACAAAATGGCGTAATATTTTCTTAGTACCGGCTTTAATCGGCTTTGCTGCAGTGGTTTTAGTGCTTGTTTTTGCAAAAGATACAAAGGTGTTTATAAACGAAAGACTGGGGTATCTTTCACGCCCTTATGAAGAAAGACAAGCTGAAAAAGCACTCCTTAAGCAACAAAAACAAGCTCAACGAAATCAGTCAGGCGTGTTTAATGGAGTTAAGTACATTTTCGCAAATAAAGATACAAAAATGCTTATTATCTCACATATTATATTTGACTCTGCTATGCCTGCAATCGCACTTTACTTTGAATCTTCAATGCACCGTGCAGGAATGAGCACAAGTGAGATTACAAAAGCACTGTTTATGGTACCTGTAATTTATGCTACAAGCACATTCCTTTCAGGCTTTATTGCAGATAAGTTCGGCAGAAAAGCAACCGTTACAGGATTTTCAATAACTTGTGTTGTTGGATACACACTCTTTGTTGTAGGTATCTTAAACGGCTGGGAGCCATATTTAATCGGTGCACTTGCAGGACTTTACCAAGGCTCATATTGGATTGGTCGCGACTATATGAATGTTATGATGACTGAAAAAGTACCAACAGATATTCGCGCGTCAGTAGTAGGTGCAGAAGGACTTTTAGTAATTATAGGTCTTGTTGTGGGATATGGGCTTGCAATTGTAGGTATGATGATTCTTCCAATTTGGTGGACTTGTCTTGCAATTTCAGTTCCTGCAGTAAGTATAGCAGCAATTATGTTTGCCCTTAAAGTCAAAGAAACCAAAGGCGCAAATTTAGATAGTATTAAATAAACAAAAAACTCCCGTGAGGGAGTTTTTTTGTTGCTAAATTCGTTTGAAAACGAGCTAAATTCACTTCGTGAGCTAAATTTTGCGATAAATCGCAAAGCTAAAAATAATGCAATTTAGCGTGCGAAGCACATTTAGCTTCCGTAGGAAATTTAGCTTGAGCTTTGCTCAAATTTAGCAAAAAAACAACTCTCCTGCGGGAGAGTTGCTTTTTTACTTTTATTTAACCCACTTTGCAACAGCTGCTTCAACTAATTCTACAACCTTGTCAACGATTACCTCGTCGCCGTCTTGAAGGTTAAGAAGTGGTTCTCTGACGCCACCAAGCTGGAGACCTGCTCTCTTTTTAAGAGCTGCCTTTGCAGTTGCATACATATTGCCTTTTGTACTGCACATTGTGTAAATAACTTCGTTAATGTCGTCTTGCAATTCTTCAGCATTAGCAACATCATTATTTTTAATCATATTGTTAAGAGTAACAAAAAGCTCAGGCATAACGCCATATGTACCACCAATGCCACCTTCGGCACCAATCATACGACCACCAACAAACTGTTCGTCAGGACCGTTGAAAATAACAACTTCACGGTTATTAAGTTTTGCCTGACGCTTAAACATCTGAATATCCTGAATTGGCATTGATGAGTTCTTAACACCAATAACCTTTGGATTTTTAAGCATTTCATCAAATAATGGCAATGTAAGTGCAACACCTGCAAGTTGTGGAATGTTGTAAATAACATAATCTGTGTTTGGTGCGGCTGCTGAAATGTCGTTCCAATATTTTGCAATTGCCTTTTCGGGAAGTCTGAAATAAATTGGTGGGATTGTTGCAATAGCGTCAACGCCGAGTGCTTCAGCGTGACGAGCAAGCTCACAGCTGTCCTTTGTGTTGTTGCAAGCAACGTGAGCAATTA
>CALCBQ010000034.1 GCA_937897215.1 uncultured Clostridia bacterium
TCAAGAGTAAGTCTTGCTACTTCACGACGAACAGGGTCAAAACTTGAAACTGTAATTGCTTCAGGAGTATCGTCAATGATAAGGTCAACACCTGTAATTGTTTCAAGAGTACGGATATTTCTACCTTCACGGCCGATAATTCTACCCTTCATTTCGTCATTTGGAAGAGCAACAACCGAAACTGTTGCTTCTGCAGCATGGTCAGCTGCACAACGCTGAATAGCACCTGAAATGATTTCGCGTGCAAGATTGTCGCTTTCATCACGAGTTCTCTGTTCAAAATCCATAATTTTGAGCGCTTTTTCGTGAGTGAGTTGTTCGTCAAGTTCTTGCATAAGAAGTGCCTTAGCCTGTTCTTTTGAGTAGCCACTAACTTTTTCAAGCATTTCAAGTTGGCTACGTTTGAGCATTTCAACTTCTTCCATTTTAGCATCTGCTGCTTTAAGCTTTTCTGCTAAAAGTTCTTCTTTCTTTTCAAGATTTTCAGTTTTCTTGTCAAGATTTTCTTCTTTTTGGTTAAGTCTGTTTTCTTGTCTTTGTACCTCTGCGCGTCTTTCACGAAGTTCTTTATCAACTTCACTTCTTAACTTGTGTATTTCGTCTTTCGCCTCAAGAATAGCTTCTTTTTTCTTACTTTCAGCAGTCTGGACTGCCTGATTAACAATTCTTAATGCTTCTTCATTAGCGGAGCCGATTTTTGCTTCTGCAACCTTTTTACGATAAAGGTTACCGAACACGAAGCCCAATACTCCAAATACAACAGCAGAGACAACGGCAAGAATAATGGTAATAGGTTCCATTATGTCGTTCCCTCCTTAAAATAATATTTAATTTCAAAAGATATATCAAAAATATGTAATGAAATTAAGATAAATAAGTATAGAAATACTATTTTCCCATACTATCTTTTATATTTTACACAAAAATGAACACAATGTCAAGGTGCAAATGAATGTAAAATGGTGCGTTGAATATAATTGCGGTGGTTTGACAAATTGTAGTTTGTAGGGGTCTTTAATATGTGAGTTTTCGGCTCCCCTTGTCAGGGGAGCTGTCGCGAAGCGACTGAGGGGTAGTCAGTTTATCTGTTAGCTATCTCTCCCTCCGTCAACGCTAACGCGTTGCCACCTCCCTCGTCAGAGGGAGGCAATATACAATTGCAACGCAGTTCCAACACTTTGCGCTTTGCATTTTGCACTTTGCATTCTGCCCTACAAACTCAAATTTACTTGACTTTTGGGGAATATTCCTATATAATTTGAAAATGAATTTCAAATTCAAATACAAAGGATAAAAATATGAATTACGAAACAAAACAAAGCAAACTGGTTTATGATTTATTAGAAAAAAATCCTCACAAGCATTTTTCTGCAGAAGAAGTATATTTTGAATTAATCAAAAATGGTGGTCATATTGGCAGAACGACTGTTTATCGTCAACTTGAGCGTCTTGTTACTGAAAACAAAGCAAGAAAATTCATCTCAGATAATAACGGGGCGTGTTGTTATCAGTTATTAAGCGATGAGTGTCATAATCACTATCATCTTAAATGTTCAAGTTGCGGGGAATTAATTCACACTGAATGTGATTTTCTCGATAAACTTGCAAATCATATTTTTGAAGACCATAAATTTACTCTTGATGGCTCAAAAACTGTACTATATGGTACTTGCAACAAGTGTGGAGGTGTAAAATAATGACTCTTTTGCACGCTCATACACATATTGATAACATTACTTTCTCTTTTAATGGGATTATTAATGTTTTACTTGATGCGATAATCGACACGCTTAAGGTACTCCCCTTTTTATTTCTTGCTTTTCTTGTAATTGAATTTCTTGAGCACAAGGCACAAGACAAAATCAAGCACCTTTTTACTCGTACAGGGGTTATGGGGCCTTTGATAGCTACATTGTGCGGTTGTATTCCACAATGCGGATTTTCAGTAATGAGTGCCAATTTATATTCAAGCGGAATAATTACACTTGGAACACTTATTGCGGTATTCCTTTCTACTTCTGATGAAGCAATTATTCTTCTTGCTACTGCAAAAAACGGTAGTATTGAAATTATCAAACTTCTTATTACAAAAATTATAATTGCACTGGTTTTCGGTTATCTGATTTATATTATTGAAAGAAAAATGCACAAACATAGTCATCATCACTCACACGATTTATGTGAGCATGACCATTGTGGTTGTGAAGAAAACGGCAAAATTCTTCGTCCTGCTCTTATTCACACTGTTAAAGTTTTTGGATTTTTACTTTTATTTACCGCAATAATCGACCTTGCAATTGCTTTCATTGATACAGAAACACTTTCACATTTTCTTCTTACTGATTCTATTTTCCAACCGTTTTTATCGGCTATTATTGGGTTTATTCCAAACTGTGCATCATCTGTGTTGTTAACTCAATTATATATTGAAGAATCTTTGAGCTTTGGTGCATTGATTGCAGGTCTTTGCACTAACGCGGGTGCCGGATTGCTTGTATTATTCCGTGATAAGTCGAAACTCAAAGAAAACATTAATATTATTGGTATTCTTTATGTTTGCGCGGTATTACCCGGTATAATTCTTCACATAATTTAATTGTTAAAAAATAAATAATTCTTTACTTTCAAGTTTTAATGTGCTAAAATGTTAAAGAAGTAAAAAACTTCGGAGGGAACAAAAATGGGTAAAGACTTAAGAAATGATAATACAGATTTTCTTATTAAGTGCATTTTAGAACTTAAAGATGCTGACGAATGCTATGATTTTTTAGAAGACCTTTGCACCGTGAATGAATTTCAGTCGATGGCACAACGCTGTGTAGTTGCAAAAATGCTTTCAGAAAAAAGAGTTTATAGCGATATTGTTAAAGAAACAGGTGCTTCAACAGCTACTATCAGTCGTGTTAACCGTTCACTTAATTATGGCACTGACGGTTATGAAAAAATTTTTGAAAGAGTAAAATAATGAGTTACGATATTTTTTCATCAGTTTATGATATTTTAACTGAAAATGTAGAGTACGAAAAAATTGCTCATGAAATCTGCTCTCTGTTACACAAAAACGGTGTTGACGGAGGGCTTTTGCTTGACTTGGGTTGTGGCACAGGTACACTCTCATTCTTGCTTGAAAAGAATGGTTATGATGTAATCGGAGTTGACGCAAGTGAAGATATGCTTATGGTGGCAAATGAAAAAAAGTATGACGAAAGCTCTAATACTATGTTTCTTTGTCAAAAAGCAGAAGACCTTGATTTATTCGGCACTATTGATTGTGCCATTTCAGTTTTAGATACCATTAATCATATTGATACACTTGAAAAAGTGGAAAAATCTTTTGAGAAAGTTTCGCTATTTATGAATATGGGTGGTATTTTCATTTTTGATATAAACACTCCATTTAAACACGAAAAAATACTCTCGAACAATACTTTTATTTATGATATGGACGAGGTTTATTGTGCTTGGCAGAATTCTTATAACAAAGAAACTGCAACTACAAATATTGACCTTGATTTCTTTATTAAAAATGAAGATGATGACTTATACGAGCGTTATAGCGAAAGTTTTTCGGAATACGCTTACAATCCGCAAGATATACTCGATATTCTTGAAAAGTGTGGATTCGAGATTATAAATACTTATGATGATTACAGCGACAATCCTGTAAATGCAGAAACACAGCGTATTACAGTTGTTGCTAAAAAAATAAAGACTATATTTAAGGATGAATTGAAATGAACGAATTAGTCAGAATGATTTCAGAAGACGGCACACTTTACTGTCTTGCTCTTAATTCAACTGAAATGGTTAAGGAAATGCAGAACATTCACAACACAAGCAAAGTGTGTTCTGCGGCCCTTGGACGCCTTATTACAGGTGCATCTATGATGGGTGTACTCTTAAAAGGCGACAAAGACACACTTACTCTTAAACTCAGCGGTGGTGGACCTGCCTCCCCTGTTGTTGCGATTGCAAACTCAAAGGGTCAGGTTAAAGGCTATGTTGGGGATTCAAGAGTGAGTTTGCCACTCAATGCAAAAGGCAAGCTTGATGTATCAGGTGCAATTGGTAAAAACGGCTTTTTAACTGTTATTAAAGACTTAGGTCTTAAAGAGCCATATTGTGCACAGACACCTATCATTTCAGGCGAAGTTGCAGAAGATATTACTGCTTATTACGCTACAAGTGAGCAGACACCAACTGTTTGTGCGTTAGGCGTACTTGTTAATCCTGAAACTGAAGAAGTACTTTTAGCAGGTGGATTTTTAATTCAGTTACTCCCTACTGCAGATGACCAGACAATCACACTTGTTGAAAAGGGATTGGAGAATATTAAACCAGTTACGACAATGCTTGCAGAAGGACTTACACCACAGCAGATTTGCGAAACTGTACTTCCTGAATTTTCAATGCAAGTACTTGACACACAGTATGTTGAATACAAATGTGATTGCAGTGTTGAACGCGTTACAAGAGCGTTAATTGGCGCAGGCGAAGAAGGACTTCGTGAAATGGCAGAAGACGAAAACACAGAGGTTTGTTGCCATTTCTGTAATAAAAAATATAATTTTTCAAGAGAAAAGATTTTGAAGTTACTAAAGGAGGCTTCAAAATAATGGAAAATATTCGAATTGAAAGAATATTTATTCATAACGATTATTTATATGTAAAAGTTTCAAGTGGCAATTTTGATAAAGTGTATCGTTCAGGTATGAGTGTTTCTTGGGATGAAGAAACAACTGCACTATATTATAATGGTCGTGAAACAACGAACGATAATAAAGTCGATATTATAATTAAGGCTGTATCAAATGAATATAGGATTAACTTAATTATTGATGAAAACACAATTGTTGAAATTTAATTTTGTAGGGGGCGCTGACCACAGCGTCCCGTTTTCCTTTCCTCCCTCTGACGAGGGAGGTGGCAACGCGTTAGCGTTGACGGAGGGAGAGATTAAATCTTTCCCTCTTTTTTATTGCTGAAACTCTTATTACAATATTGTAATTTTTCTGTTTTTCGATAAAATTTTATTGACAA
>CALCBQ010000035.1 GCA_937897215.1 uncultured Clostridia bacterium
TCATTCGGTGCATTTGCACAGATTATTCCTGGTATTGATGGTCTTGTTCACATTTCACAGATTTCACACAAACACATCGGTACACCTGCAGAAGTTCTTAAAGTAGGCGATGTTGTTAAGGCAAAGATTATGGAAATTGACTTTGATAAGAAACGCGTTAGTCTTTCAATCAAAGCTCTTGTTGAGCCACCTGTAGTTGAAGAAACTCCTGCCCCAGAGGTAGTTGAAGCTCCAGCAGAAGAAACAGTAGTTGAAGAATAATTAATCGGCATTAGGCCGTAAAGAAAGGTCAGATGATGCTAAAATATCATCTGACCTGTTTTTTATATGAGGTGTTATTATGAAAAAAGGTTTAGCAGTATTATCAGGAATTGCAGCTGCGGGTGCTGCTGTTGGCAGTAGCTTCTTGTATTTTAAGAAGAATAATATTTGTCCTCGCTGTGAAGTGAAAAAAGCACTTGCCAAAACAAAAATACATTACATAAAAGATGAAATGTATAACAACGGCGCCGCTTTAACTCCACCAATGGGTTGGTCAAGCTGGAATATTTTTAGACATAAAATTGATGAAAATGTAATTCTTCAAATTGCAAAAGCAGTTAAAGAATCAGGACTTGCAGATGCCGGTTACGTGTATATCAATCTCGATGACTGCTGGCAGTCATCAATGCGTGATGAAAATGGTAAAATGCAAGGGGATTTGACCACATTTCCACACGGTATTAAGTGGCTTGTTGAACAAATAAATGCTATGGGACTTAAACTTGGTATTTATTCTTCAAATGGCACACTTACTTGCGAAGATTTGCCTGCATCACTTTATAACGAAAGAATTGATGCTGAAACATTTGCCGAATGGGGTGTTGAGTATTTTAAATACGACTATTGCCACCATGTGCTTATTCCTACTGATGCACCATATATCGATAGTATTTCTATTGGTGGCGAGGGAATTGATGGCGAACTTGTATTCCCTGCAAAAGATGCAATACTCAAAGGCGAAGCAAAAGTTGTCAACGAAGAGAATGGTAAGTCTTATGTGAAAGGTATCTGCAGTAATATGGGCTCAATAGAGTTCAATAATATTGTCGTACCAAATGATGGCGAATACGTTCTTACATTTATTATGAGAAAGAATACTTGTAAAGGTCAGTTCTGTGTTGTAACAGTAAATGATACCGATAAGTATGATTTTCTTATTGCCGAGCAAAAAGCATTTTCTCGTGAGGGCAGAAGACAGATTAAAGTTAATCTTAAAGCAGGCACAAATAAAATCTTCATCACAAATCCAGTGGGTTCTCCTATGGATAGTGCTGCCATGCAGTATGAAAAAATGGGCAGAGAACTTAAGCGTGCAACAAAGAAATTTGCAGAAGAGAATAATTGTGAAGAAAAGAAAATTCTTTATTCAATTTGCGAATGGGGACAAAACCAACCTTGGAAATGGGGCGGAAAAGCAGGAAATATTTGGCGTACAACCCCTGATATTCAACCAAATTGGGCATCTGTAGTTGGAATTTATGAGGTAAATGTAAGACTTCCGAAATATGCTCAACCTGGTGCTTTTAATGACCCTGATATGCTTGAAGTAGGTAATGGTAAACTTACTGTTGACGAGAATAAATCACACTTTACCTTGTGGGCTATGATGGCGGCTCCACTTATTCTCGGTAATGATATTCGTGATTTTATCAAACAAGATGGTACAGTCGATACTGATAACAAAATTCTTGAAATTCTTACAAATAAAGATGTTATTGCGATTGACCAGGATAAACTTGGTATTCAATGCTCAAGAGTAAAGACAAATGGTATTACAGATGTGCTTGTAAAACCACTTGAAAACAATGAAGTTGCAATTTGTTTCTTTAACAAAGGCCCTTCAAAAATAAAAATGAGTTATTCTTTAGCTGATTTACATAATATTGTGAATGTTACATTGCCAAAGGCAGAAAAATATGTATGTAAAGAATTATGGGACAAAACAGAAACAGTAGTAACAGACACTATTTCTGCTGAAGTCCAATCTCATGGTGTAAAGGTCTATAAAGTTTTAGCTGTGCAGTAATTCTTTTCAATACATTAAATGTTTTTAAGACTACAAAAGAAATTATATACCAACAAAAACAAAATGGTAATGAGATTATTCCAAGAAAGTTAAATGGTGTGTTTGTGTAATCCCATACACCCAGATTTAAAGTTTTATTTACAACCAAGCCTACGGTAAATTCTAATGTTGTAATAATAAATGCACCCAACAATGCTTTTTTATAAATTGATGTGTGTTCAAAGGATTCGTTTATAATATAAAGGCACAAAAAAGCAGACCCACCGGTTATAATCATTGACCAGTGTGTGTATCCTCTGAATGCAATTTCAATAAGTCCGTATCCAAGGCCACCTATACAAAATAACAATAAATATTTAAGAAAATTCATTATAATCACCTTGACTTATTGTTAACACAAACATTTATTTTATGTATAGCATAAAATGGTCAGGGTGGTTATTTGAATAATTCAACAAAGCGTAGTGGCAAAAAGAGAATTCTAATATTAATATTTATTTTGTTGCTCATTTTGATTATAGGATTAATCTTTTTTGAAATTAGAGCAAAACCTGTTATAATTGAGGTGGCGGTTACACAATCTGAAAATATTGCGTCTGCAATTATAGAAGATGCAATTGTTTCGGTAATGTATGAAAATGATATTACATATTCAACTCTTGTTGATGTTGAAAAAGATAATGATGGCAGAGTAGTTACAGTTAAAGCGGACACAATTAAAATGAATATGTTAAAAAGCAAAATCGGTGCAGAAATTTCAAAGGATATTTTAGATATCGATAGTCGCGAAATCAGTATTCCATTAGGTACAATTCTTGGTATTAGTGCTTTATCAGGTAAAGGTCCAAAAATTAAAACAACTGTTACATTAGCAAGTAATGTAACATCAACAATAAATAATTCTTTTACATCTGCAGGTATTAATCAGACATTGCACGAAATATATGTGAATGTAAATGCAACTATTTATGTTATTATGCCAAAAAATTCTGCAACGGCAGAGGTCGACTCCAATTACTGTATTGCACAAACAGTTATTATTGGTACAGTACCTGAAACATTTGCAGATTTTCAAAATAAAGGTGAACAAAATGAGTGATTTTGAACAGAAAAAGTTAAGAGCAGAAGAACTTCGAAAAGAACTTAATCATCATATCTATCGTTACTATGTAGAAAATGAAAACGATATCTCAGATTATGAGTATGATATGCTTATGCGTGAGCTTGACTCAATTGAAAAGGAATATCCTGAATTATTAACTGCAGACTCTCCAACACACAGAGTAGGTGGTCAGGCAGACGGACTTTTTGAAAAAGTTGTTCATACTGTAAAAATGGAAAGTTTGCAAGATGCATTCTCTCATATGGAAGTTCGTGATTTCAACAAAAGAGTTAAAGATGTGTTCTTAAATGCAGAATATGTTGTTGAGCCTAAAATTGATGGACTTTCTGTTTCTCTTGAATATACAAATGGTGTGTTTACTCGTGGTTCAACTCGTGGCGATGGTGTAGTGGGCGAAGATATAACAGCAAATCTTCGTACAATAAAAACAATACCTTTACGCTTGAAAAAAGATATTCCGTTTATTGAAGTTCGTGGCGAAGTGTATATGCCTCGCGAAGTGTTCTTAAAGATTGTTGAAAAACAAGAACTTAATGGTGAGAAACCATTCAAAAATCCAAGAAATGCTGCAGCAGGTAGTATCAGACAGAAAAATCCTAAAATCACTGCTGAGCGTAATCTTGATATCTACGTTTTCAATATTCAACAAGTTAAGGGTGTTGAAATTACAGGTCATTATGAATCACTTGTGTTCTTAAAAGAGTTGGGCTTTAAGACAATCCCATTCTTTAATAAATTCAATAACATTGATGACACATTAAAAGAAATTGAGCGTATTGGCGAAATTCGTTATACTTTGCCTTTTGATATTGATGGTGCAGTTATTAAAACTGATAATTTCTCTATGCGTGAAACTATTGGTAGTACTGCAAAGTTTCCTAAATGGGCATTGGCATATAAATACCCACCTGAAGAAAAAGAAACAAAACTTATCGATATTGAAATTAATGTTGGCAGAACAGGTGTATTAACCCCAACTGCTGTTTTTGAGCCGGTACTCGTTGCAGGCTCAACTGTAAGCCGTGCAACACTTCATAATGAAGATTTCATATCAGAAAAGGGTATAAGAATAGGCGATACAGTTAAAATTCGAAAAGCAGGAGATATTATTCCTGAAGTTTTGTGTGTAGTAGAACACTCTAATAATTCCACTCCATATAAGATGCCTGATTTTTGTCCGTCTTGTAATTCTCCTGTGCATCGTGAAATTGGCGAAGCGGCAATTCGTTGCGATAATCCCGATTGCCCTGCACAACTTTTGCGAGTTCTTATTCATTTCTGTTCTCGTGATGCTATGGATATCGAGGGACTTGGCGATGCAGTTCTAGAGACATTACTCAATAAAGGTTTAATCAGTAAGATTGCAGATATTTATAATATCGACTACGATAAGATTGCTCAACTTGAGGGTATGGGCAAAAAGAGTGCCGACAATATGCGAAACGCAGTTGAAAAATCAAAGCAGAATGATTTGTCAAAACTCATTTTTGCATTTGGTATTCGTCATATAGGTCAAAAGGCTTCAAAATTGCTCTCTGACCATTTTTTGACGCTTGATAATATGATTTCAGCAACCAAAGAAGAAATTCTTAATATTGAGGGATTTGGCGAAATTATGGCTGATTCAGTTGTTGATTTCTTCTCACTTGAACAGACAAAACAAATGATTGAAGAACTTAAAAATTTTGGTCTTAATATGGAAAGTCAGCAAGAAATCAAAGATAACCGTTTTGAGGGTATGACCTTTGTTCTTACAGGTACACTTTCAACTTACGGCAGAAAAGAAGCACAAGAGATTATTGAGTCTTACGGTGGTAAGGCATCTTCATCTGTATCAAAGAAA
>CALCBQ010000036.1 GCA_937897215.1 uncultured Clostridia bacterium
TTTGACCTGTGAATACTCAATTTTTTTGCTTAAAATAGAGTTTAATATATATTTTGTAGTTTTTATGTATCGTCGCATTCCTTTCGGAGTGCGACTTTTGTTTGTCTTTATACGGGTTTTAGGGCTGTCCCTAACAAGTAGAATTTGTATGCACAAATTCAATGCTTGCTAAGACTTATTCCTACTTTCAATCGTAAAGTGTTCGTTTAGCTTTTTCAAAGATGTTGTAATAGGCAGTCTATTGTGATATAATGATACTACATTATTATAAAGGATGTGAAATGTCTTGTTCAAATTCAGAAAAGGTTGTACAGTTCCGTATCCTGAAAGAATTAACGAAGAATATGAAATAAATGACAACTGTATAGTTGCAAATATAGGTGCTGATAAAATTGAAAACCTATTGTTAGATTTCATAAAGATACACAATGAACCATTATTTTTTATTTTAGAAACCCCTGCAATGAAAAATGACGAAACCGAAATAAAATCAGGTGTAGTGGAAAAATTCCATAAAGATGTCTATTATATTGACGGTTGCACTCAGGAAGAAACCTTTGCGATTTTAAACAAAGTCGGCAAACTTCTCATTAATGATGGCTTATCTTCTTTCGGCTTTGGTTGTCATGTTTCACACGATGAAATTATGATTGGCAAATACAATGTTGTTACTATTTATTCACAAGATATCGAAAAATATAATACACTTTTAGAAAAGCACAAAATAAAGCGTGTTGATAAGATTGTAACTGCTTGGGATACTTTTACTCAAAACAATCCGGGCAAATCAGAAAAAGTTGAAACGGACGGAAAAGATATTTTTGATATACCAAAAATGTTTGAAGATTGGGGAATATATCTTGCTGAACAAAGAGAGGATTAATTTTTTAATCCCTAATGAACACTCGGACCAATAAAAGAGTTTGCACTTTTGTGTAAACTCTTTTATTTTTTATATTAAGGCAAAAATTAACGGTGAGATTGCTCTCACCGTTTTTGTTTTATTTTACTTTGTAAATGTTTACTTCGTATGGGCGAAGGCGTTCTTTTGGCTCGTCATAGTTTGAAAGCAAGCATTTACCACCTGTTGGGTTTGGTCTGTCGATTGTGTTTTCTGTAAGATTCATTTCAATATAAATCTTTGCGTCTGCACTTTCTCTGAAAAGACAGAATGTTTTATCACTTGTTTTAAGTGGTTGGAAATCACCATAAACCATTGTTGACTTATACTCTTTTCTCAATGCCATAAGTGATTTGTAATAGTTGTATGGGCTGTTTTCGTCTGCAATCTGTGTTGTTGCATTACACTCTGCATAATCGCCGTTAAGACGAATCCAAGGTGTGCCTGTTGTGAAACCTGCATTTTCAGTTGTATCCCAGCACATTGGAGTTCTTGAATGGTCTCGGCTACCTGCCATAATTGTTGCCCATGCTTCTGACTCTGTTTTGCCTTTTTCAAGCATTTCAGCATACTTATTGATTGACTCAACATCACGAAGTTCGCTCATATCTTTAAAATCACAGTTCATCATACCAAGTTCTTCGCCCTGGAAGATATATGGTGTTCCACGGCCTGTAAGAAGCATTGCACCGATAAGTTTTGAAAGTGGATTTCTGAACTTAGGGTCAGGGTTAACCTTTGAAACCATTCTTGGATTATCATGATTTTCGATAACAAGTGTTGGCCAAGATGAGCCATAAAGTGAAAGTTGATATTTTGTGAACATTTCTTTTAAGTATTTAAGGTCATACTTATAGTCGTCCCATCTTTGTTTACCGCGTGGTTCAAGTTGGTCGAAAAGGAATGTTTCGCGAATTTCTTCACGAGAATCATCAACAAGGTATTTAGCCATTTCAACGCCGATGCCACCTGTTTCGCCTACACAGAATGACTCAGGGAATTTCTTGAATGAATTCTCATTAAGTTCGTGAAGGTATTCGTGAAGGTGTGGTCCCCAGAAATAATGCTCGCCACCATAACCGATAAATTCGCCAACAAGTGGGTTACCGTCAGGAAGTCCTTCGACTTTAGAAATAAGGTTGATAACGTCCATTCTGAAACCGTCAACGCCTTTTTCAAGCCACCAGCAAACCATTTCGGCAACTTCTTTACGCATATCAGGGTTTTCCCAATTCAAATCCATCTGTTTTGATGAGAAAATGTGCATTGCCCACTCGTCAAGCTCTGGGTAGTAATTCCAAGCACTACCTGAGAAAACTGATGTCCAGTTATTTGGTGGGATTCCATCGCCTTTACCTTTACGGAAGATATAGTAATCTTTATATTTTTCGTCCCCAGCGAGTGCTTTCTGGAACCATTCGTGCTCGTCAGATGTATGGTTTACAACTAGGTCCATAACAAGTTTCATACCGCGTTTATGGATTTCTTCGAGCATCTGGTCGAAGTCTTCCATAGTACCGAATTCTGTCATAATCTTGCGATAATCACGAATGTCATAACCCATATCGTCGTTAGGAGAGTCGTAAATAGGACTGAGCCAAAGCACATCTACACCTAAATCTTTAAGGTAATCAAGTTTTGAGATGATACCCTGTAAGTCGCCGATACCGTCGCCGTTTGAGTCCATAAATGAGCGTGGGTAAATTTGATAAATAACAGACTCTTTCCACCATCTTGGCTGAACTTCGTCTTTAGTAATAACCATTTCATGTGTATAGCTTAAGAGGTTACAAAGATGCTCAATTGTTTCCATTGGCATTTTATCGCCTAAAATTTTAGGAAGCATTGAGAGTTTCATTTTACCTACAAGAGGATTGTGAATAACTGCAGCAGGAATACCTGCGTGGTAAGCAACCATTTCAATAAGGTCGTTACCTACGGGAGTTGCGAGCACTTCTTTAAGAGTGCTTTTTGGTGTGATTTTCATTAAAAATCATCCTTTCTATTTCGTGGAAAATCCCACTATGCGAACATAGTGGGAATGTTTTATGCCATTGGCTGTCTTTGGGCAGAGTAGTTAATGTCAACACTCTTCTTGAAAAGAAGGAAGTCGTATTTAGGACGCCAATCGTCACCTGTTTTAACTGACTTAAATTCTTCTTCACTTACTGCTACATTAACAGCTGTAACACCTTTAAGCTCTTTATCTTCTTTATAGCAATCGTCCCAGAATGCATGGTGACCAACTTCAGTTACACTTTCAGGAATATACACATAAGTAAGTGTTTGGTTATAACTGAACGCATCTGAGCCGATAAACTTAAGACCTTCAGGAAGTGAAAGATAGATTTCACCCAATGCTTCATAAGATGTAAAGTGAGAGTCTAACACAGGAGTTTCACTCTTATATGTATAAATGTTATAGAGTGAAGGTGTTGTGCTCCATTCATCCTGACGCTCGTGAAGCTTGAATACTGCAAGAGTTTCAATTCTTTCAAGACCTTCAGGGAGATAAATTTCACGAAGGTTAGCGTAGTTAAAGCACATTTCGCCAAGAGTTTTAACTGTTGAAGGAACAACATAAGTCTGAATATCTTTTTGGTATTCAGGTGTTACTTCGTCTTTATAAAGTTCTTTTTCATAACCGTATTTCTGTCTTAAATACTCATCATGATTACAAGGATAACAGATAACCTCTGTCATATCTTTATTATAAAGAACACCGTCAACATCACAGTAATTAGGGTTGTTTTCGTCAACCTCAATTCTCTCTAATGACCAGCAAGAGTAGAATGATTTGCCATCAATAGAAAGCACATCAGGACCAATATTGATTACCTTGATAGCACCATCACAGTTGAATGCATATTCTCTGATTGAGGTAATCTTTTTTGACTCATCTTTATTGATAATAAAGTTTGTTGCAGGGTCTTTGTTTGTATTATCGTATGAAACAGATGAAATATAGTCAATGTCAAGCTCTGTAATATAACCGGTATTACTGAATTTATCAAGCTGATAGCCAGACTCTGCCTGTGAATATTCAAACACATCACTTTGAACAGTACGGACAGAGAAATACATTGAAAGTGAAACTGCTACGATAATAACAAGTGTAAAAATGACTTTTTTCAAACCATAATACTTATAAGGCTTGTTAATATGAGGAGGTGCAAGGCCCTCTACCTGATAAGTCCATATTTCGTCTTCAGGAATGTCGAGATGAATATCGGCCTGTAACTCAGTGCCTTTAATTTTCTTTTCTTTCTTACTCATACAACTCACCCCCATTAACCTAAATAGCTACCTGCAGTAGATTTACCCTCTTCTGCAGCGCGTTTTTCAGTAACTTCAGCACGACGTTTAAGAACTTCCATAACCATATTCTGTTTCTTATTATCATAATCCCAGAACAAATATGGAATTGTCATAAGTGCAAAGCCTATAACGTCAACAATAATCGGAATAACAATAATATTTCTTCTTGAATCGTCAACAAAAAGAACTTCCCAGTTACTGTTAAAGCCGAATTTAAGCAAGAACAATGGAATAATAAGACCTACGAATGATGTAATAGGCCCTGTAAACCAACCGAAAATACCTGTAAAGTTTTCAAGACGTTCACCTGACAAGTACATCTGATAGTCGGCAATACGAACACCCATATCGTGACCTGCAGTTGTAGGAACTGTTTTTGTCATTTCCATAAAGAAGAGAACAACTACGCAGATTGTACCACAAAGGTTAAGATTATCACCACAGAACCACATAGCAGCAGCAATAATTGCATAACCGATTGCACGGCTTAACTGATAGAAAATCATAATCTGCTTATATGAGAATCTCTTTAAGAAGTATGGAGACAACAAATCAGGTGGAGTACCTGCAAATGAGATAAGTGATACCAATAATGAGTATGGAAGACCACTTAAACGGAATGTATAGAAGTAAAGAATTGTAACAAACGGAAGCATACCGTTACCAAGTGAGTCAATAAGACCAACTATAGTATTGATAAGCAAGTATTTGTTTTTAAGAACGCCAAACAAACCGTCCCAGAATTTAATCTGAACCTTTTCTTCAATAGGTGGTTGTGGAATTCTTTCTTTAATTCGACCTGCAAGGAACATTGTAAAGCCTGCAGCAACAATAAATGTAACAGGAATAACATATCTGAAGAGATTAATGTCTGCCCATTCATAACGAAGTGCACCTACAATTACAGGAAGAACAATAGCGAGAAGAGAATGGAAAACGTGAGAAATCTTTACTGGATAGCTACGAACAAGAATTCTTTCCTGAAGGTTAGGGCTTATTCTCTTTGAGCATTCTTCAAGAACATTACCAAAACCGAATACATTGTATGTAGCAAAGAGAAGGTTTGCAACCCATACTCGAGTAGCAACATCAGGAATGTTATAAACAGGAAGCCAACCAACAAGAATAACCATTATACACTTTGGTATAACATCACAATAAAGACCATATTTATAACGACCAAACTTTGGAATAAGCTTTTTACGCCAGAAAATATTACGAGCGCCTACCCAACCTGTGTAAAGGAAATGAGTACCAAAGGTTTTAAAGCACGCCG
>CALCBQ010000037.1 GCA_937897215.1 uncultured Clostridia bacterium
TTCTTACAAGCGGCAAAGCAGGCCAGGGTGCAGATGCACAGCACCAGGCACAGCAGCATTTTTACAGAGTGCTTCATAAGCTTACCTTCTTTCATGAAAGGATCATTTATAAGGAGTATAACCGATTTTACGCTTAAAAGCAACCGCTTTTTTACAGAATGGGCGGGAAAACACAAAAAATACAGAGCAGCCGAAGCTGCTCTGTAGGATTCGTGATACAATTACTTTTTGAAGATCAGCTCGGCGCCGTCCTGCTCCATGGTGATCTTGCCTTTTCTAAAGGTGTATTCCACCTTATCGTCCTCTTCACCTACGGGCCAAATGTAATCGTCATCGTATTCCATGTCTATTTCTTCGCCCATCATGCACAGCTTACCGGTGCCATCCTTCTTCAGCTTCAGATAGCAGAAATCGTCCATGTCGATCTCTTCTTCCATGTACTCGGCATACTCTTCCAGTTGCTCTTCCAGATCAGCCCTGGAGATGGTCTCGCCGTCCTGGGTCATTTCGTAGAACTGATAAGTGCCGACGATGGAGTCTTCTTCCTCTTCGTCGTCATCGTCCCTGTCGTTGTCGCTGCAGGCTGCGAAGCACATAACCATGCACAGAGCCAGCACCAGGCAAAGAATGCTACGTAAAAACTTCTTCATAAATCATACCTTCCTTCAATGTTTGCTGATTGCGACCAGCATGGGACTACTATACTATAGTTTCAAGGAAAAAACAACAAGAAATTCCAATTTATCGCTCCGCTCTAAATTGGAAAGTGCACAGTGCAGAGTGCATAGTGCATAGTTACTGGCGGTATCGCCGTAGGCGATGAATTTAAATAAGTGTGCTCCGCACACACCTTAACTGTGAACTGTGCACTCTGCACTGTGCACTAAAAAAGCACCACCGAAAGGTGGTGCTTTTTCCGTCATGGGCGAAGCCCAAATCATGGAGCGAGAGCGAGAAATCATGCTGCGTAGCAGCAATTCATGACGCGTAGCGTCAAATCATTTTTTAGGAGTATCAAATGAAAGAAACCTTGCTTGTAGATTTATCAAAACAGTTTGCAGTTGATATTATAAATCTCTGTACAGATATAAAAGAAACCCGAAAAAGCAATGTCTTGTTAAACCAAATTTTGCGTAGTGGTACAAGTATTGGTGCAAATATTCACGAAGCAAACTATGCATCAAGTAAAGCTGACTTCATAAACAAGTTGCAAATAGCATTGAAAGAGTGTTATGAAACAGATTATTGGCTTTCTATTTTTAAGGCAACACACATAATATCTGATACTGAATATAAGGAAATGTTTGCAAAATGCAGTAAAATTCGCAAATTACTTGTTTCATCTATCACAACGGCTAAAAATAATAACTGAGGATTAAATCAATGATTGTTTATAAAGTAGTTCATAAATACAAATTGCAAAAGCATGCTGAACTCAAAAATATTGGTGTGTATAGTTCCTATGATTTGGCTAAAAACGCCATTGAAAAATTAAAAAACAAACCGGGTTTTCGCGATACTCAAAATGGTTTTAAAGTTCAAAAGACATTTAGATTTCTCAAACCAAAACTTATAAATAAAACTTTTTGGGATGAAGGCTTTGTTACACATACCGATTAACAACTATAAATAATTGATTGTAAAAGGAGATTTTTATGGGACTTTTTAATATTTTTAAGAAAAAAGAACCTTTGACAGAAGAGCAAATGAAGCTTGATTTTCTTTGGGACCAATGGCGTCAAGAGCAAGTGCCTGCACCATATAGCACACTTATGACATACTATACAGAAATCACAAAGGGTAGTCATATTTCATTTTTCTTGAACATCGCTTTTTATGGCAAGGTAGATAAAGCTGTTGAAAGAATTGGCGAAGTTTTGCCACCAATTCTTAAAGAAAACCTAGAAACTGCATATTCTCATTATCTTGTACTTATCAATGAAGAAAACGAGGAAACTGAAAACAAAATTCGTGAGTGCGATGCGATTTTTGATGAAAACAAAAACTTAATTACTGACATTTTACAAGAATACGCAAACACTTTGGAGGTTTATTGATATGTTTGAAATCAAAAACAAAGAATTTTATATGGATGGTAAGCCTATTAAAATCTATTCAGGTGCTATGCACTATTTCCGTACATTACCTGAATATTGGGAAGACCGTCTTACAAAATTAAAACTTGCAGGCTTCAACACAGTTGAAACTTATACTTGTTGGAATCTTCACGAGCCACGCCCTGGCGAATTTCATTTTGACGGTATGCTTGACATTGAGCGTTTCGTAAAAACTGCTCAGAAGGTTGGTCTTTACTGCATTGTAAGACCCGGTCCATATATCTGTGCAGAATGGGATTTCGGTGGACTTCCTGCATGGTTACTTAAAGACAAGAATATGCAAATCCGTTGTATGTACCCTGATTTTCTCGTTTGCATTGAGCGTTACTACAAAGAGTTGCTTGGCAGATTAAAGCCGCTTTTAGAAACAAACGGTGGCAATATTATTATGATGCAGGTTGAAAACGAATACGGCTCATACGGTAACGACAAAGAATACCTTAAATTTGTTGAAGATTTAACTCGCAGTTGTGGAATTGATGTTCCACTTTTCACATCTGACGGTAACTGGAAAAATATGCTTTCAGGTGGCTCATTACCACACATTTATAAAGTTCTCAACTTTGGTTCAAGAGCTAAAACTGCATTTAATTGCTTAAATGATTTCGAGAATGACGGCCCTAATATGTGTGGCGAATTCTGGTGCGGTTGGTTTGACCATTGGCGTGACATTCACCACACAAGAAAAGCAGAAGAAATTGTTAAAGAAGTTCAGGACTTTTTAGATTGTGGTGCAAATTTCAATTTCTATATGTTCCACGGCGGTACAAACTTTGGCTTTAACGCAGGTGCAAACCATAATCCAGGTAAGGCATATGAGCCAACAATCACAAGTTATGACTACTGCGCGTTGCTTAATGAATACGGCGACTACACACCTGCTTATCACGCAGTACGCCAGTTGTTACATAAACATCAAAATCTTGAGATGCAAGAGTTACCACCATCTCCGGAGCTTCAGACAATCGGTAAAGTAGAACTTACTGAATCTGCAAGTCTTTTTGAAAATCTCCAGAATATCGGCGAAGAACACAAAGTCCCGGTTCCTGAAAGTATGGAATATTTTGGTCAGAACTTCGGTATGATTTACTATGAAACTGTAATCAAAGGTCGTTACGACCCAATTCCTTTGATGATTAGAAATGTTCACGATTTCGGCTTTGTTTATGTTGATGATAAATACAAGAAATTTATTGACAGAACAGTTTACACAAAACGTGGCAAACTTTCACTTGGTTCAATCTTCAAAAAATTCACAAAAGATGACCAAGATACTGCAACTGTATTTATCGGCTCTGTTGACGGAGAAAAGAAAATCGGCTTACTTGTTGACACAATGGGACGCGTAAACTACGGCGAAAAGATGATGGACAGAAAAGGATTTTCTGACATTTATATTGCAAATCAGCGTCAAATGGGCTACAAGGTTTGGACACTTCCACTTGATAACCTTGAAAAACTCACATACAAACCTGTTGAAAGTTTCAACAAAGATAAAGGCGCTATGTTCTATAAGGGCACATTCAAGGCAAACAGTAAAGCAGATTGTTTTGTGCATCTTGATAATTTCCAGAAAGGTTATGTATGGATTAACGGCTTTAACCTTGGCAGATATTGGGAAGTAGGTCCACAGAAATCACTCTATCTTCCTGGTAGCCTTCTTAAAGAAGAAAACGAGATTGTAGTGCTTGAAACAATGGGTATGAAAAAACCTGAAATTACAATTACTGACAAACACGATTTAGGGTAACAAAAAATCCGACCAAACGGTCGGATTTTTTAATGCAAAATGCAAAGTGCAAAATTGTAAGGGTGATTCACGAATTGCCCATTTTTATTTATCACGCAAGGCTTGTAACTCCAAAAAGCCCATCCATACGCCAAATCCTACAAAACCAATAGCCCATAGTATCCACCAAGGCATTTCCATAATCATTGATGGTATTTCCTGCGGTCCTAAAAGTATGGCAGTAAGAATTCCTCCTATAAGCATCATTCCAAGCGTCATAAACGTTCCAAAAAGCACTCCCATAAACAGCCACATGACAAACAGCAACAAACCGATAGAAAAAGAAGTACTTGTTCCATAAATTCTACGCTCTTCCTTTGTAAGTTTTTGAAGCTCTGCTTTTTTCACTGCAACCTGTACTGCTTGTTCAAGGTTGGCTGAAACTACATTCCTATTCTCATCAAGATATTTGCAATTATAAAGAACACTTTTTGACAATCTTTTACCGTTTGCATCAAAAAGACAATCGAAAATATCTTCAGTACTCTCACCATCTCTTAAAATGGCTGTTCCACAAACAAAACTAATATCATATGAATCATCACAACCAATATCAAGACATTTAATGTGGTAGTGCACATTCTTTTCTTTGCCCACAAAATATGTTTTGTCATATGAATCTGTAAGGTGAATTTTTTTCATTTCACCCTGCTTTACAAAGTTAGGATACTGCCCTGTATAGCCATAAAACTCCATCATTTTCTGAATTTTTTCATGAACTTCTGAAACTTTTTCTGTATCAAAACATATATCCGATTTAAGTGGATATTTCTTTTGAGAATCCACAATTTTATTGTAAATTTCTCGCCATAAAGGTTCATATTTCTGCTTGTTCAGTAATGCCAAAAGTTGCTTAACCAATTTTATACGTTTATCGGTATTTTCAAAATATTGTTCTAACTTTTCAACTTTTGCCAACAATTCATCATAACCATATTTTTTTAACAATTCCTTAAAAATTGGAAACTTTAAAACTACGTCATCGGTTTGACAGTACATTAAATTAAAAGTTTTAATTTCTTTCAATAATGGTAACAACTCTTTTTCTTCGTCATTAAACTGATAATTATATATGTCTGTGCCTTTACATAAAACCTCGTCCCCTGTTTCAACAAGGTATGACCAAGGTATATCGTACCCATAGACAGCGTCAGCCCTATACACTTCTGTTTCAACTTGAGCATCAGTAAAGCGAATAACAAATGGGAGTTCTGTATCATCTTCCCAATTTTCAATCAGCCCAACTAAGCAATAACCATCGTCGTCTTTTGTTAAAGAATTAAGACCATTTATGCAGATATAATAGTTTTCCATTGTTGTCGGCACACCTGTTGCATTTTTGAAAATCAGTCTGCCACAGCAAGCACTAGAATAGGTGTAGTTAATATATGCATCATTACCACGAATATCGAAGAAGTGATAACAATACCCGTTATAATCATCAAAAAGCTTCAAAAAAGCGAATTTTACTTCTTCCGATAATCCCATAGCATTTTTCTCGAATAATTGTTTTTGCTTTGTACCCTCTTTTTCGACATGAGTTTTGCACGCTTTAAAAAATTCAAAAAATTCAGTATCACTTACATTTTTTGAAACGTATTTCATAACATTTTCAGGGTAATCAGCACCATTAAGATATGTTTTTTCTACCCATTTTCTGATTTTTTTCAATTCTCTGTGTGATTTTTCATCTATGTTTTTATAGACATCACAAATTGAACTATAATGCCAACCAAAAATTTCTATAAAATTATAATCAATTTTACTTAAGTCCATTATTACACCTCACTTTTAAGATTATCGTTCCCTACATTTTTGTTGCTTTTTAATATATTTATCACGGACAGACAAGGATGTCTGTCCCTACGCGATTACCCGAAAATTTCTTCTTCCACTTTTGCGCATAAGTAATGATATATTGGCAAGTGGTATTCTTGGATTTTGTAAGTTTCGGTGGATGGTGCGCAGATTGTAACATCTGCAAGTTGCTTTAACTCTCCACCTGTTTCTCCTGTCAAGGCAATCGCCTTTACACCAAGTGATTTTGCCACTTTTACTGCATTTACAACATTCTTTGAATTACCTGATGTTGAAATTGCGATAAGCAAATCATTTTCTTTTGCATACCCATAAACTTGTTGTGCAAAAATCATATCTGCATCGTTATCGTTTATAGTTGCAGTCATAAGAGAGGTATGTGCTGAAAGTGAAATTGCAGGCAAAGCACCTTGAAGTTTTCCTCTTAATTCTTGTGGTATTCTCGCGTCGGTTATCTTTCTGTCTTTGAGAAATCCTTTCATTAACTCCCCTACAATATGGTCAGCATCAGATGCACTTCCACCGTTACCACAGACAAGAATTTTGCCACCATTTTTATATGTGTCAACCATAAGTGCAAGTGCTTTTTCAATATCTTTTGCGCAAATATTCAGTTGTGGGTATCGTTCAAATAAATCCATACTATTCATCCTTGAAAAGACTTAAAAATTCTTTATCACAAAAGTCTTTTATTATAATGTTTGTACCGAGTTTTTTGTGTAATTCTCGTTGAAAGTCGGCATTTTCAGGTAATCGGCTTACAACAAACGCACCCATTTGCACGCCTGCCTGAATTTCAGCTCTGCCGTCCCCTATTACAAGCACATTTTCGCCTTTTACACCTAAATCTTTAAGAAGTTTTTGCATAACCATATCTTTTGGCATTTTTTCAGTCCATGTTGAGCCGATTATATCTTCAACAAGTTCGTCTTTGCCGATTTTATAGCCAAGCGTTTCAACTTCCTCGTGCATTCCCATACCCTTTTCTACAACTGCGCCTGTTACAAAATAATTTTTTACACCGTTATCTTTTAAGAATTGCAAGAACTCCATTGAGCCGTTTATTCTGAACTCATTGGGGTTTTCTTTTGCTTTCTTGAGGTTTTTATCGCGACAAAATCCATTAAGCACCGCCTCATAAAGTTTGAAAAGCCTTGGAGTTTGCGATTTTAACATTTCGCTCATTTCATAAGTTTCAGGCAAATCGTCATAATACTCAATTCCATTGTTAATTCGGTCAATGATTTGAGAATTTGTCTGCATATCGCAATTGACTTTAATATTCCCCTCCTGAACAGCCCTACGGATTGCCCACTCCATTTGAGTAAGTGCAGAAAGCCCTGCTGACTCAATGCAGAATTGGTCAGTTTCAGGGAGTTTTTTTGTGCCTGCAAGAGAAATCAGCCGATTTTGATTTTCGATACTGTCAAAGTCTTCTGGCAAGCCATTTACAATTACATCATAAAGGCAGATGCTCATTACAGGTGGCCAATCACGAATAAAAGAATGAGTACCGTCAATATCGTGAAAAGCGTATTTAATTTTGTGATTATTAATTACAATTTCATTCATAGTAAATACTCAATATCTGATACAGAACTTCTTATTTCGCTCCCTCTATGAGGGAGGGTTAAAGGCGATTTGTGAATCGCCCCTACAATATGGGTCGTCGAGGACGCCGACCCCTACTTTTTTGGTCCTGGTCTGTGTTTTGCAGTATATTCAAGAGTTGTAATTTTAATAATTGACACAATAGTTGTCATTTTGTCTTCAAACTCAAAGTCCTTGCCTGTTTGTGTTTTCATAAGCACAGATAACGCAAGTTTTTTCTCCTCAACATCTTCAACGATTTCAGCAACACCCCTGCCCATAATACTAGCATAAGTAATGCCGTATTTACAAGCAACATCGCCCTCAAAAGGTACGATATCGCAACACATTTCAAAGAAAACTTTTGGATTTGCACGAATTAAATCAAGTTTTCTGCCACGTTTTGCACCGTGAAGATAAATTGTAAGTTTGCCGTCTTCCATTATATAGCCATAATTCATTGGCACAACATAAGGCTCGTCGCCATCAACCATTCCAAGATGCACAACCTTTGATTTATCAAGAATTTTAATAATTTCGTCAATATCAGTAACCTGACGCTCGCGTCTTGTCATTCCGTTCATAAAACACCCTACTCCTTAATATCATATTTTTTTGACAGCATACTCAATGCTTCTTCTCTTGTGATTTTACCTGTATTGCAGTCAATCATAATCTGAACATCTTTGTCTTTAAGGTCATAGAATAACCACACGATATATGACAAAAGACCACCTATTGCAGGAATAAGCATAAAGATTAACCAAAGCATATCTAACGCATGTTGTGTTTGTGTTACTCCACTTTGTTCAAGTTCTTGGAATGAACCTACTTCTACTACTTTCCAGCCCACTGATTCAAGACCGAGTATAAAGAGTCCTAATGCGCCAGAGATAGAGCCTGTAAGTTTTGCCATAAAGGTCTGTACTGCAAAAGTTATGCCCTTTGCTTCTGTACCACTCTTAAAATAACCATATTCGGCACAGTCAGGTGTAAACATAAACATTTCAAGGCTGACTACTGCCAACGGAACTGAGCGTATAGTAAAGAGAATTATATAAACAACTGCATTATCGTAACCGATTGCCCACATAACAAAACTGAGTATTACATACATGAGCAAGCACACGCGATTTACTTTCATTTTGTCAAATTTGCGAATAAGTTTTGGCAACAACAATGAAATAATAAGTTGTGGAATTGTTCCCACTGCGCCTACAATTATTGAGAATAATGCACTGTGGAAAAGATAATATGAAACATAAAGAGAGAATGCGTTGCCAATACTAAGTGATGAATAGAAGAAAATTCCTAAATAATATATAAACAAATATTTGTTTTTGATAAGATATGAGAACATTTTTCTGATTGTAAATGTTTCTTCGCTTTCGGTACTGAATCGCTCTTTAAGTTTGAAAGATGCTGGCGACATTAAAGCGAATGCGATAACGCAAATAATTATTGATATCATACCATAATTCATACCAACCTTTTCGCTGACAAGAATAGTTGATAATGTAGATGTAATACCAACACCGATATAAGTGTAAATACTCTTATATGACTGAATACTGTTTCTTTCGTCAACACTTTGGCTCATAGAAGTAAGTACGCCGAAAATCGGCACATCGCAAAGAGTGTAAGCCGTGTCCCAAAGAATATATGCAACTGCAAACCAACCAAGTTTAACAGCATCTGATGAGCCTTTAGGAATAATAAAGGTCAATATTGTTGCAAGCGGTATAAGTATTGTTGAAACGCGAAGCCAAGGAAGATATTTTTTGCCACTTTTGAACTTGATAGAGTCAAAAATTACGCCAAATAAGGTATCATTTACTGCGTCCCATACTTTAACAACAAGCATTACTGTTGCTGACTTAATTGGGTCAATGCCCAAAAACAAAAGAT
>CALCBQ010000038.1 GCA_937897215.1 uncultured Clostridia bacterium
ACGAGGGGAAGGTGGCAAAACGAAGTTTTGACGGAAGGGGGGCAAAGAGCCCGACCAACTCCAATTTGCACACTTCTTTTTCTTTATTTTTGTTGTAAAATTTTCTATATTATGGTAAACTAATTTTATCTACACAAGGGCGGAGGTCTTTTTATGAAATACATTATTAGCAGAGCAAATTTCAGACAATTCGATATTGCTGAAATAAACAAACTTTCTCCACGTGCATACTTTATTCCTTATGCAACTAAAAAAACGCTTACTGAACAGACTGTACTTACTGAACGCTATAATAGTACTATGGTGCGAGTGCTTAACGGCGAATGGGACTTTAAATACTATGAAAAAGATATGCTTATTCCAAATGAGTTTTATACTGACCGTGTTCAGTTTGATAAGGTAACTGTGCCTTCTACATGGCAAAGAACCGGCTACCGCGAGCCGTGTTACCTTAACACTCGTTATGAATTTGACCCTAAGCTTTACCCTGAAATGCCACAGGATGTGCCAATGGGTATTTACAGAAAGTTTATCGATATAAAAGACCTTGATAAAACATATATTATTACATTTATGGGCGTAATCTCTTCACTTGATTTATATGTAAACGGCGAGTTCGTAGGTTATAGCGAAGGCGCTCATAACTCTGCCGAGTTTGATATTACAAAATATCTCGTAAAAGGCGAAAATGAAATTGTAGCCGTAGTTTCAAAATGGTCAACAGGCACATATTTAGAGTGTCAGGATATGTTCCGTGAAAACGGCATTTTCCGTGATGTTTTGCTTTACGAGTATGAAAATACATATCTTTACGATTTCGGTGTTGAAACTGTAAAGAATGGCGATAAATACGATTTATCAGTTACTTTTGATATTAAAGGCGACTTGAATGGTGCATCAGTTACTGCAGAGCTTTTTGATGGTAAAAAATCTCTTGCAAAAGAAATTTCAGATGCCCGTGCAAAATCAAAAATCACATTCCCAAATCTTGATGTAATTGAGTGGAATGCAGAAGAGCCATATACCTATGACCTTTTAATCACATTTGTTGATGGTAACGGCAAAAAGACTTATGTGAAAAATATAGTTGGCTTTAAGACTATTGAAATTAAGGGCAATGTGTTCTATTTTAACGGTATGCCAATTAAATTCAAAGGCGTAAACCATCACGATACAAATATGTATAACGGCTATGTGCTGGACTGTGAAGAAATTAAAGCGGAACTTGAACTTATGAAGAAGTTTAATATAAACTCTATCCGCACTTCTCACTATCCACCTGACCCAACTTTACTCACTCTTGCAGACTTAATGGGATTCTATATTATAGATGAAGCCGATATTGAAACTCACGGCGCAGGGGATATTACTGTACCTTGCGATAACTGTCTTATCAGTGATGACCCTAAATGGGAAAACAGATATGTTGACAGAGTTGCCCGTATGTATTGCAGAGACCGTAATCATCCAAGTATTACAATGTGGTCATTAGGTAATGAAGCGTGGGGTTATTATTGTCAGGATAAGTGCTATGAATATCTTAAAGCACAAGGCACAAAAATTCCTGTTCATTATGAAAGTGTCATAACTACAAAGCGTTTTGCTTATGATGTGATTTCCGAAATGTATCCAAGTCAGGAAAAAGTTGCAAGTTACGGCTCACAAACTGCAAAAGATAAACGCTACCACCAAAAACCATACTTTATGTGCGAATATGTTCATGCTATGGGTGTGGGCCCTGGTGCAGTAGAGGAATATTGGGATAGCATTTATAAATACGATAACCTTATGGGTGGTTGCGTATGGGAGTGGGCTGACCACGCGGTTTACCACGACGGCAACGATAAATATAAATTCCAATATACTTACGGTGGCGACCACGGGGAAGAAAAGCACGATAGCAACTTCTGTGTTGATGGTATGCTTTATCCGGACAAAACACCTCATACTGGCGCTTATGTAATAAAAGCAGTTTATCGCCCTGTTAGAAGTAAACAGGTAAGTGGTAAAGTATTTGAATTTACAAATACAAATCGTTTTAAGAATACAAAATACTTAAATGTTGTATGGACTCAACTTGTAAATGGTGTTGAAGTTAAGAGTGGAAAACTCGCTCTTGATATTGACCCAATGCAGACAAAATCTTATGAAATTGATTATGCTGATTTTGATAAGAATAATGACTGTCATATCAATATTGCATATTTCGATGGCGACCACAGAGTAGCTCTTGAGCAAAAGACAATAAGCGATTCTGCAAAATTCTTACCTTATTCAATTGGTGCGGGTAGCGTTTTAACAAGCGTTAAAGACAATGCTCTCACTGTTGAATTTGAAAACGGCAAAGTAGTGTTTGATATGAAATCAGGCGAAATGACCAACTATATAAAGAATGGTTATGAATATCTTAATATTAACCCTGCCGATGAAAAACACGGATTTGTGCCTAATCTTGTAAGAGCATCACTCGACAATGACTCTTACGGTCAAAAGGGTGGCTGGGATAAAATTAAACTCCATGACGCCACAACTGTTTGCAAATCATTTGATTATGCCGATAAATCTGTTTATGCAAAAATCGGCGCATCTTATGTAATAAAAACGGGATTCAAAACTCACTTCCGTGCAAATCTTGTTTACACAGTTTATGCTGATGGTCTTGTAGATGTTGAGTGCGGACTTAATAAAGGTATGTTTGGCTGTGATGAATTGCAACGCTTTGGTGTGTCAGTTGAGCTTCCGTCATCATTTAAAAATATTGAATTCTACGGTAGAGGTTCAGATGAAAAAATGGAAAATATATGCGACCTTAAAGACCATGCATATATTGGTATCTGGAAAACAACTGTTGATGCTATGCACGAGCCGTATGTTATGCCACAGGATAATGGTAACTGTGGTGGTGTAAAATACCTTAAACTCTCTGACGAGTGCGGTAACACATTTACAGTTTACGGCGAGCCAAAATTCAGTTTTTCTGCTCATAACTATACACAAAAAGCTCTCAATAAAGCAAAACATCAAGAGGAGTTAGAGTATGCAGATACTACATTCCTTTGCATTGACGGCTTTATGCGTGGTACGGGTACAAATACTTGCGGACCTGACACACTTGAAAAGTATAAAGTTAAATCAGATAAACCAATGTCATTCCGTTTTGCATTTAAGGGAGAATAATATGTTAGAATATAAATGGTTTGATGGGGGAGTCATTGACGATTCCTTTAGAAACTTGCGAATTGAAATTTTTGTAAAAGAACAAGGTGTACCTGAAGAAAATGAGTTTGACTCATTTGATTTAGAAGTACCACACCTCGTAATCTTTTTAGACGGTGAAGCAGTTGCCACAGGTAGAAACATTCCTTATGGGGAGAACACTGTTAAAATCGGAAGAATTGCAGTTAAGAAAGAAAAAAGAGGTTTGCACCTTGGCGAAAAAATTGTTCTTGAACTTTTACGCAAAGCAAAAGAAGACGGTGCAAAAACTGTACGCGTAGGCGCACAGACTCATGCTGTTGGTTTCTATGAAAAATGCGGATTTGAACTTTTAGGTACTCCCGAATATATGGAAGAAAACATTCCACATTACGATATGATTTTGAATTTTTAATAGTTTAAAAGATTGAGGCAGAGATGAATTTCTCTGCCTTATTTTTTGCAACAGACGCTCAAAACCCTTGATATTACGCGGTTGCAACCTAAAGTTTACATAATTTTTTATGGTTGACAAGCAAAGTTTATAGTGCAACCTCGTGATTTTTATTATTATGGTTTTGCTTTGAAAAAGATTTCAAAAATAAAAATTTTTCAAAAAAATAAAACCAAAGGTTATTTTCATTTGTCATATAAATGAAGAACAACTTCAAAAATAATAATTCAAGGAGTAATCAATTATGAAAATTACAAACACAATCAATTTTGGAATTCAAAGAAAAATCGTTGCAAATATGACTACAGAAAGTTGGGAAACAATTCCACACGTAACATATAATTACGAACCGGATGTAACTGATTTTATGAAAGAGTATAAGAAACTTAATTTTGACCGTCGCGGTTCAGATAAGATTACAGTTAATACTCTTATGCTTAAAGTGATTGCAGAAGGACTTAAAGCAGCACCAATTATGAATTCTCATATTGAATATAACAGAAAACTTGTTCGTGGCGAAATAAAAACATTTGAAGATATTAACATTTCAATGCCAATGATTATGCCAAACGGAGAAATGATGACAATCAATCTTCATAATTTTGAAAATAAAAATCTTGACGAAATGACAGACTATATTAATGATGTGCAACGCCGTTTTGAGAAAACCGATTTAACAGAAGCAATGTTTGAGGTTTCTCTTGATAACACTCTTACTGCACTTAAAAAAGGCAAAATCAAACAGGCAATTTATCGTCTCATTGGTGCAAAAACAGGTAAGCATAAAGTAAAAACATTAAGCGGAAAAGCAAAAAAAGAATACGAAAGTATTCCAAAAACTGACAGAATTACAAAACGAGATATTGAACAGGGTACAGTTACAATTTCAAATATCGGTTCACTTTACAGAGGTCAAAAAGGTAATGTAGGACTTCTTGAAATTATACCACCACAAGTGTCTGCTTTCGGCGTAGGTGCAGTACAAGACAGACCGGTGGTAGTAACAGATGAAAACGGAAACAAAAATATTGAAATCCGTCAAGTATTACCAATTTGTATTGCATTCGACCATAGAGCATTAGACTTCGGCGAAGCGGTACCATTTATAAAACGCCTTGATAACATCTTTGCAAATCCTCAGCAAATCCATAATTGGAAAGGCGAGGAAAAGAACGACAAATACCACGCGTTTACAAGCACAGCAGTATAATGCAAAATTTATAAATTGGAGTTTGTAGGGCTCTTTGCCCCCCTTCCGTCAAAACTTCGTTTTGCCA
>CALCBQ010000039.1 GCA_937897215.1 uncultured Clostridia bacterium
CATCTTCACAAACTTCTAAAACTTCGTCCTGTGTAGCAAACGCCATTTCAAAGTCAAGCTGATAGAATTCACCAGGTGAACGGTCTGCACGAGCATCTTCATCACGGAAACAAGGTGCAACTTGGAAGTAACGGTCAAATCCTGACACCATCAAGAGCTGTTTGAACTGCTGTGGAGCTTGTGGAAGAGCATAGAATTTGCCCGGATGCTTTCTTGAAGGAACTAAGAAGTCGCGAGCACCTTCAGGAGAAGATGCAGTAAGAATCGGGGTTTGCATATCAAGGAAATTCTTTTCTTCCATCTTATTACGAAGATGACGAATAATCTTTGAACGAATTACAAGATTTTCGTGGTTTTTAGGATTACGAAGGTCAAGGTAACGATATTTAAGACGAACTTCGTCCTTGCTCTGTCTTGATGCTCTTACATCAAATGGGAGCATATTACGACTCTTACCTAAAATCTGTAAACTGTCAGCCACAAGTTCAACGTAACCTGTTGCGATTTTTTCATTTACTGTGTCAGGGTCGCGTTTTTCAACAATACCACTAACTGAAATTACAGTTTCACGGTTTACATTTTTAACTAAATTTTCATCGTGAATAACAACCTGTGTAACACCCGTATAATCGCGAATGTCAACGAAGATAACGCCACCGTGGTCGCGGACAACATCAACCCAACCTGCAAGTTCTACAGTTTGACCAATGTGCTTATCACAGATGTCGTTACAAAATAGAGTTCTGTACATAATGTCTGCCTCCTTGTTTTAATCCCGAGTAAAAAAATACGCCCCGGGAATACGTAAAATATTCCCGGGACGAGTAATTCATAAAAATACCCGCGGTGCCACCCGCATTGATTTGCATAGCAAATCCTCTTTTATTATTTAATTAGTATTGCCTTCGAAGTGTTCCCAAGCTTACTACTCATCTCAAACGCGCTTTCAGTCGGTGACGCGTTCTCCCTGTCAGACTTTCCACAAAAGCCGAGTCTTCGATAGATATTATAGCAAAAAATCCGTTTTTGTCAACACAATTTTACTATTTCATTGTATGCAAAATTATATTAATTATTCAGTAATTGGCAGATTTCTTCTTGTGAAAAACCCAAAGAATAGGCATAAAGCAGTTTGCAATAAATTAATTCTTCAGTGTCGCCATAGCAAAAATGCGGTTTTTGACCGTTAACAATATGATTTTCAATAAACGGCACACTTGCATACACATTACTTTCTTCGCCCGTTTTTGACGGAGAATAATAAAACGGAATGTTCTTTTCTGCACACTTATCAATAAAATACAAAACAGAATTTTCACTGTAGTCATTCTGCTTTTCAGTTTTCTCAACACAAGAGGTACCTGAATGATAAGTGCTGTGCAAAACCGCTTTTACACGCTCAAGATTATACATATTATAATTAAGCCCTACATACGGATTGACTTTCAAAACACAATCTGTCAATCTTTTTTCGCCTATATTTATAATAGGTATATTACTGTTGATTGTTTTTTCCGCTTCAAACTGCACTTTTTCAAGGTCAGTTATGTCGATTGCATCTTTGCTATAAAAGTTATCATCATAAATTGCGCATTGAATTAAATTCTCGCCCTTATGAAGATACATTTTGTTGTCTTCTGTATTTTTATAGGTAGCATACACTCCTGCGGGGAGTCCTTTATAAATACATTCAACTGCACTTGTGAAGTTCTCAACACCGTTTGCCAAAGGGTTTTTCTTATTATCTTCAGTCATAATCGGATTATTGCTCGAAACGAAAACCACAGGGATTTTAACGCCTTTTAACAAAAGTGAAAACATAGAAGTTGAAAAAGCCAAAGTATCTGTACCGTGGGCTACGATTATACCTATATAATTTTCATCGTTTTTTAAGATACGCTGAAAATAGTCAATCAGCATATTCCACTTGTTGACGGTCATATTCTCACTTAAAATGTTGAATTCGTCGCCTTTTTTAAGATGAACTTCGTCTTTGCAGAATGAGTCTGACTTTTTATAAAAATCAATTAAAGCCATTGGCGCTTCTGAATCTGTATTCATTTCGCCGTTTTTAATTGTAGTGCAGATTGTACCGCCCGTAAAAACAACTAAAATCTGGTCTTTGTTCTCGTTTTCCATTTCTATACCTTAACCTTTACTACAACTTTTCTGCAAGTAAGTGGTTGACCATTTGTAGCAACTCCCGGACAATGCAAATCGTTAGGATAAAGCACCATAAAACTATTTTCTATAAGAGTAATCGGCTCTGTTTTGCATTCATAAAACCAAACATCATTTTCCGGGATGACTTCAGTTTCACGTTTTTCACATTCAATTGGTGCAACACCGATTAATTCTTCGCCTTTAACCATAAACTGAATGTCGATATACTTTTTATGTGCTTCTGCTATTGTTTTGTCAGGGTCAGTGTCGTAACTTTGCACCATATAATATATGTTGTCGCCATCAAGTTCATATCTGCCTAACTCCATTTGATTGAAATCCGTATCAGCAAGGAATTTAAGTGCAGTATAAACTCTGCCAAGCCCTTCATAGTTTTTTATGTTGTTTAATGTATCAAAAATCATAATATCACCCGAAATCAATATACCAAATTCACAAGGAAAAGTCAATTTTAAGTTTTTTATAATTTTTTTAAAAAAATTGCACAAACTTTTCGCCATTTAGACAGATTTTAACTCTTTTCGATTTCAACAAGCTAGAATATTTCTTTTCTTATTTGTATATATTACACAAAATCTCACACAATCATTAGTGAATTTTGCCACCTATGTCAACATATTGTCTTTTTAATTATTTGTGCATATTTCACAATCGTACAGTGTTTTTATTGTGCAAAAATACTTGACTTTTTGAAATAATGGTGTTATTATATAGCCACAACAGAATAAAGGAGGCGGATCGGTAATGTTTAATGCCAGCCAAGAGCAGATGGAACTTGCTCGTGAGGTAGTTGAAGAACACATCTCATTCAAGTCATTGCTCAAGATTGTTCAGCTAATGAGCTTTTCAGCATAACGCTGAACAAAGTTTTCCTTTAGTTTGTTTAAAATTTCTGTGTAGTGGGTTTTCAATCCCCAACAAATTTTCCCTTTCCTTTTTCATAAAGTATAACACCAATCCCTATTTTCCCATTACACAGAAATTTTTTATATATTGACTTGAACATCAAGTCACAACATTGTTCATAATAATTTTTCTCATATAGTAAAAAACGACTACCGATGATACTAAGTAGTCGTTTTTTATTTTACCCAAAAATGATAGGTTATCTTGCAATATTCATATTCTGATGCTAAAATATTTATAACGAGGTGAATATTATGGATTATAATTTCAGTTTTTATATGCCCGTAAACATTTTGGGTGGCAACTCCCCTTTACAAAATAATAAAAATGTGTTTTCTGAACTGGGTAAAAAATGCTTAATCGTTACAGGTGCTACATCTGCTAAAAAATCCGGCGCAGTTGATGATTTGCTTGAAGTTTTCAAGGAATTAAATATTGAGTATGAAATCTTTGACGAGATTACTGAAAATCCGCTTACATCAACCTGTTATGAGGGTGGTGTAATGGCTCGAGAAATAAATGCAGATTTTGTTGTTGGAATTGGTGGTGGCTCACCACTTGATGCATCAAAGGCAGTTTGCGTTTATGCAACAAATCCACATATCGTAAATGATGATATTTACACCGCAGAAGTTAAAAATCCGCCTCTCCCCCTTGCCCTAATCGGCACAACTGCCGGCACGGGCAGTGAGGTTTCAGGTGTTTCTGTGCTTACTCGTCAGAATGGCAGAAAGCAAAGTGTAAGCGGTAAAAATTATTATGCTAAATATGTTTTTGCAGATGCAAAATACACATATTCTATGCCATACACAACAACTGTTTCAACTGCTCTTGATGCACTCGCCCACGCCATTGAGTCAATGTTTTCTCCTCGTTCAGATTTCCTTACACAGAAATTCGCGTTGATTTCAACTGAAATGATTTACCCCATATTAGAAAAGTTAAGTCAAAGTAACGATTTACCAACAGAAGTAGACCGCAACGCACTGTATTTCGCTTCACTTTATGCGGGCTTTGCCCTTAATAAAGGCGGAACAGGATTCCCACACGGTATGGGCTATGCACTTACAGAAGATTACAATCTGCCACACGGCCTTGCTTGTGCAGTTTTTCTTCCCGCATATCTTAAAGAGGCAGAAAAGAAAAATTACACTCTTTATAACGAACTTCTTAAATCAATGAACACAACAAGTGAAAAACTTGAAAATTTAATTAAGGATTTCTGTGATTTTAATTTCACAATACCGCAAGAAAAAATCAATGAATATGAAATCCGTTGGGAAAATCTTAAGAATTTCAAAAACTCCCCTACCGATTTCAACAATAAAGACGCAGCTCGTTTAATGACAAATTTATTTGCAAAACAGCATAAATAGATGGTTTTTAACTATAAGTCTTAATTTTCTATGTTTTAGATACAATACCACCCTTTATGTTGTTCAACTGTTACAAAAAGGGTGGTTATTTTTCGCTCTTAAAATCATATCAATTTGATTGAATAGACAATTTTTAACTAAATCAGCCTTGATTTTAAGCCAATTCATATGTTGTAGATGATTTTTAACTATTTGGTTGAAAGAATTTCCAAAAAATGTTTGACATAATTTAAAATAGTGTTATAATTAATATGAACAGTTATCCGCAATAAGCGGGTATAAATTCTATACTTTCAAAAACGGAGGGTAAAAATTATGGCAGATACAAGATTTGCAATCGCACATTATCATGATGCTGCTCAGATTAACAGACAGCTTGACGAGCTTATTGAAAAACCAATTTACTCAATCAAGCCAGATGTACTTAAAAAGTACGAAGAAGAGTATTATGACAAGAAATGTGCAAAATCAAAGGAAATGATTGCTGAAGCAAAAACAATTATTCCTGGTGGTGTTCAACACAACCTCGCATTCAACTATCCATTCCCACTTGTTTTCACAAAGGCAGAAGGTGCTTACCTTTATGACGTTGACGGAAACAAATATTTCGACTTCCTTCAGGCTGGTGGCCCTACAGTTCTTGGCTCAAACCCTAAGGTAGTTCGTGACCAGGTTATCGACCTTCTTAACACATGTGGTCCTTCAACAGGTCTTTTCCACGAGTTCGAATACAAACTTGCAAAGAAAATCTCTGACTCAGTTGAATCAGTTGATATGTTCCGTATGCAGGGTTCAGGTACTGAAGCTTGTATGACAGCAGTTC